>JBOFDD010000150.1:0-7870 GCA_051646645.1 Bacteroidales bacterium
CAAAACACCGCGCTATAAAGGCGAACCGATGGAGGTAGGACCTCTTGCGGGTTTCATAGTGAACTATGCAGCCGGGAACAAACCATACGTAGAACTGACAGATAAATGTCTGAAAAAACTGAATCTGCCTAAAGAGGCATTGTTCTCTGTGGTTGGACGTACGCTTGCCCGTTCTATGGAGGCTGTTTTGATTTCAGAATGGATGACTGATTTCTATGATCAGCTTGTCAATAATATCAAACAAGGTGATTTCCGTATGGTAAATAATACTTATTGGGAGCCGTCTACCTGGCCGAAGAAAGCATCCGGATTTGCCGTTTGCGAAGCTCCGCGTGGCGCAGTGGCTCACTATGTGAGTATTGAAGACAAGAAAGTGAGCCGTTATCAGATGGTTGTGCCAACTACCTGGAATGCATCACCGCGCGACACAAAGGGACAGCGTTCGGCCTTCGAGGCATCCTTGCTTGATGTACCTGTTCATGATGCAGCAGCACCACTTGAGATTATACGTACGGTTCACTCGTTCGACCCTTGTATGGCTTGCGCAGTCCATCTCTATTCAGAAGACGGTAAACACGTCCATCAGTTTGATACTTTCTGACGGATACTAAAAAGCTAAGAATTATGATATCAAAAAAAATACCGCTCAGAGAGGTGTATGTCTGGGAACTTCCTGTCCGGATTTTTCACTGGGTGAATGCTTTTTGCATCACCTTTCTGATCATCACCGGACTGATTATTGCCTTCCCGCCTGCCATTTTACAAGGCGTTGGAGCACAGCAAACGGGTTATTGGTTCGGATATGTAAGATTTTTTCACCTGACTTTGGGTATCATTCTAATACTGAACTTCCTCGTACGTTTCTACTGGTTCTTTGCCGGTAATAAATTTGCACGCTGGAATAACTATGTGCCAATAAGTAAACGTCAGTGGAAAGGAATCTTTGAGACAGTGAAAGTGGATGTATTTCTGCTCACTCCAAAACCGATCTATGACATTGGTCATAATGCACTGGCAGCAACAACTTATTTCGGAGTATTCCTGCTTATGATTGTTCAGGCTGTAACAGGACTTGCTATGTGGGCTCCGTCAAGCGATTATCCGGGAGCTGAACCGCTTCAGGATTTACTCTTCAATATGGGTGGATATTTCTTTGTTAGAAATCTGCATTACAACGTAATGTGGCTTTTTATTCTCTTTATCATTGCTCACGTTTACCTGGTATTCTACCACGACTATATCGAACGCAACGGGGTAGCGTCATCAATCATCGGAGGCTGGAAGTTTATAGACGAGCGTCTTGCTAAGGCACACGAAGAAGAGGAAGAAGTTGAAGGAAAATTAGAGAAAGACAAAGAGCTTGTTAAAGAGCTGGAACACGATATTAAAGCGCATAAAAAGCAAATCAATGAAAGATAAAATATTAATTCTTGGACTGGGTAATCTGGTATTGAAAGATGAAGGAGTCGGTATTCATGCCGTTCAGCATCTCGAAAAAGAAGATCTGCCCGATCATGTTGATCTGCTTGATGGTGGCACAGGAGGAGTATGGCTCATAGGTACACTTCAGGAGTATAAAAGAGTAGTCATGATTGATGCTACACTGGATAACTCTCCCTGGGGAACTATCCGTGTCACCAAACCCAGATACTCCAAAGATTATCCCGTGTTGTTGAGTGCACACGAGTTTGGATTGCGCGATATGGTCGAATCCATGATGATTCAGGAATGTATTCCGGATATTGATCTCATCACGATCAGCGTGAAGGATTACGAGACCATCGGCATGGATCTCTCGGATGAGGTGAGTCGTGCTATTCCCGAAGTGATCAGGCAGGTGAAAAAGCTTGTGATGGCATAATATATTACTAGAAAAATACTGTTCTTTATCGTTTATTTTGTAAGGATTGAGCTTGTAATTAAAACAGCTCAATCCTTTTTTTTGTGGGGGGTTAAAGACAGCTAAGGGGTTTAAGGAGATTAAAGAGATTAAGGGAGGCGCTTATATTTCTCAACTATCTGCATGGAATGTAATAATTTTCTTACTGTTTTATATTTGTTTTTTATTGGTTTGGAGAGCCTTTAATCGTTATTACTGTGATGTAAGTGTTAAATAATATTGTTTTTATGCATGCTCGTGCACGATTTTAGTTAAATGCTGCACCGTCGTGCATCAGCCCAAATTTGGCTTGTATATTCCGGTTTAAATTATTATATTTAGAAAATATAAACAGGGTGTTAACAGTAAAAAGTCAAGTGCTATGAATCTCTTTTTTATCAATTTTCACGTTGCTATTTGTTCGGTTTATCGGTTTCTTAAATCTGTATATTCTTTGTATATCAGTCATTTTAAGTGGTATGGTAGTGTGTTGTGCTTGCCCGCTCCGGATGAGTAGAAGAGTCGTGTCTGTCATACTAATTGTTTTACGTTGAAATGCGTGTATTGTAAAATTAATAACCGTATTTCGGCAAGCCAATACTCGTATTTCAGTGTACGGAAACTCGTATTTCGTGCCGGAGAAACACGTATATTGAGGCGTAGAAATACGTATCTTAAATCGTAATATATAGTCTTTAAATAATCACATGGTAACCTTTTCGTAATAATACTATCCAATGAATAATTATCTTACTACAACCAGAGAACTTAAAAAGGCAGACTTCTTAGATCGTCTGTCCGGAACTGAAATGAAAAGAATGAAGCAGCTGATCCTCAAAAATGGCAAAGTTTTTGGTGAATTTTCAAAGGACAAATCAAAGGACAAATCAAAGGACAAAAGTATAAGTAAATGGAATGCCGAGTATGTGTATGTAACTGTCTGTGGATCGGCTTTTGTGTGCGTTTTTGTATCTGAAAATGAGTCTGAGAATAAGCCTCTGGTGACTGATTTTTTAGCGACAAATCAAACGACAAATCACGAACATAATAAAGAAGTATTTAATCAAGAATATAAAAAAACAAAAGGCGTAGCTTTTAATATTGTAAGAGGAAGACAAAAGACCAGATATCCGGTTGATAGAGTCTTTGTTCTTCGGGCTGTTGCAGAACAGTCCACCGGCTGACTAACAGCAATCGTTTTTATTCGGCTATCGTAGTGGGTGCACTCTATCTTTGCACACAGAAAATAAGACGAATAATGCATACACGAAAAATTCTTTTACGAAGTGGTTTGGCTGCCTTCATGGCTGTAACAGCACTCTCTGTCCGGGCACAGAGCGAACCACAACCTATAGCGCTTCAGGCTGCTATCGACTCCGCATTTCAGAGTAACGATCAGATCCGCCGGGCGGTGCTTGACCGGAAAATAGCCGGAGAACAGTTTAAGCAGACGAATTCCATTTTTCTTCTCAATGTGGAACTATCTCACACGGCTCTGTTTACGAATGACCCGTTGAATGCTTTTGGATTCAAATTGCAGCAACAGGCAGTAACGATGGCTGATTTCGATCCGTCGAAACTCAACGATCCGGGTTTTTCGAAGAATTTTATATCACAGGTCGAAGTGATGCAGCCTTTGCTTAATGTTGATGCTATTTATCAGCGTAAGGGTGCAAATCAGATGAAGATGATGAATCAATGGAGCGAACAGCGCACAAGAGAGTATGTGACGTTTCTGGTAACAAAGGCTTATATGGAAACTTATCTGGCTTATCAGAGTCTGGATGTCATGCAGAAAGCACTCGAAACAGCACGTTCGATGAGTGCCCGTGCACAGGATATGTTTGATCAGGGACTGATTACGAATGCCGATTTGCTGGATGCTCAGATTTATGTGCGAAAACTCGAAACGGAAGTAGCTACAGCAAAAAGCAATATACGTAATACATCGGATCAGCTCTCACTGCTAATGGGTAAGAATCCCGGACAGGAATGGCTGATAACTTCGCTTCCTCAGATCGGAATGCCGGATTCAGAAGCACCCATTCAGGGACGAAGTGATATTATGGCTCTGAACTCAGCATTAAAAGCAATGCAGTATAAAGTCTCTTCGGAGAAGATGTCGCTCGTACCACGCATCAATGCTTTCGGGACTTATTCCATGCACGATACGAAGCCTTTCCGTTTCAATAACGACAGTTATATGTTTGGCGTAAAGTTGTCCTGGAAGATCTTTTCGGGTACACAGGACTGGCATAAGATAAAGACGGCTAAGCTGGAGCAGATGAAAGTGGAGAGTCAGGTTGACGAAACACAAAAACAGGGCGAAGCCGAGATTGCCAAAAGCAAAAGACAACTAAACGATATTGAATACGAGATTCACCAGGGACAAACGATGGTGAAGCAGGCTCAGGAGTCATTCGCTATCATGCAGGATCGCTATCAGCAGGGACTTGTGACTACGGCTGATGTGCTTCGAGCTCAGACTCAGGTGGCACAAACCGAACTCGGATTGCAGGTGGCTTATTTCAAAAAGGGATTAACCACTGCTTACCTGAAACTAATTACATCTTCTAAATAATACATTACAAGCTAAGGATTATGAAATCGACATATAGATATACAGCAGCAACACTATTACTTTCTACAGCATTGTTTCTGGCTTCCTGCTCAGGGAAAGCAGATAAGAAAAACGAAGCAGAAGCGAATATAAAAGTAGTTACGATACAGCCTTCCGCACAAAGCGAAAACGGTATTGTGGCTAACGGACAGATCGAATCCGAAGATATTGCCCGTATCGGTACACGCATGATGGGATATGTCACTTCGGTGAAGGTGAAAGTGGGCGATAAGGTACGTGCAGGACAACTGCTGATGACGATCTCGGATGATGATCTAAAAGCTAAGGCTGCACAAACCAATGCGATGATCAAAGAGGCGGAGGCTGCTCACCGGATGGCTAAGAAAGACTACGATCGTTTTGCTCAGCTGTATGCTAAGAAAAGCGTTTCGGCAAAGGAATTTGAGAATGTGACACTACAATATGAGTCTGTTTCGGCTAAACTGGAGATGGCTCGTCAGATGAAAAAAGAGGTCGATGCAAACCGTTCGTATACCAACATTACTGCTCCGTTTGCCGGAGTGGTGACTCAGGTGAATATCGACAATGGAGCACTGGCTAATCCGGGTATGCCGCTTGTTACGGTGGAACGTGATGGAGATTTGATCGTAACGGCTTCGGTGCCCGAATCGGCTATCGTTCAGGTAAATCCCGGGATGAAAGCAATAGTTACTGTAAAATCGGCTAACAAATCGTTTGAAACAACTATTCGCGAAAAAAGTACATCGTCAGTCGGTACCGGCGGACAGTATCTGCTTAAACTGGCTATCCCTCAGGAAATGAAAGATCAGCTCTATTCCGGTATGTATGCCAATGTGCTTATACCTACAGCGACAGAGGGAGACCCGAACAGCAATCTGATGATTCCTCAGACAGCGATTAAAACCCGTGAAGGCTTGAAAGGAGTTTATGTGGTATCGGCAGACGGAAAAGCGATGCTTCGCTGGGTCAGAACCGGAAAATCCTTTGGCGATCAGATTGAAATAATTTCGGGACTAAATCCGCAGGATCAGGTGATAGTGAAAGCAGATGGACGTCTGATGAATGGTAGTAGTGTGAACACAGGCAAGATAAAATAATATGAAAGAAGGAATAGCCGGAAGGATTGCAAGTGCATTCCTGCAAAGTAAATTATCTCTGTTGCTGATGCTCTCTTTTCTTCTCTTAGGTGCATTCAGTATTTATATGATTCCGAGAGAAGAGGAGCCTCAGATCGAAGTGCCGGTGGCAGATATTTTCATAGGTATGCCCGGCGCTACACCTTCGGAAATGGAGAGCCGTGTGATTGCTCCTCTTGAAAAAACACTCTCAAACATAAAAGGAGTAGAACATATCTATGCCACAGCAATGCCTGATCAGGCTATGCTTACCGTGCAGTTTTATGTAGGCGAAAACCTCGAAGTGTCGCTGGTAAAGCTTTACAACGAGCTGATGAAAAATATGGATAAAATGCCACAAGGTGCGTCCATGCCTTTCATCAAAACACGCTCGATTGATGATGTGCCTGTGTTGGCCATTACGTTGTGGAGCAAAACTTCAGGCGATTATACACTGAAAGAGCAGGCTGAACTTTTGCGTAGTGAAATAAAGAAGATTAAAGCAGTATCTGACATTGCTATTCTCGGAGGACGAAGCAAGGAGGTGAAAGTAATTGTAGATCGGGAGAAACTGGCAGCAAATAAGCTTGACTTTGCAGCTGTATCACAGTTTATTCAGGGCTCAAACTTTCAGATGCAGGCTGGTAATATCTATCAGGATAATAAAGCTTTTTCGGTCGAAACCGGAAACTTTCTGCGGACTTCAGACGATGTGGCTAACCTTATTGTAGGAGTGAACAACGGGCATCCGGTTTATCTTTCTCAGATCGCAACCGTTGAGGAGGGTCCGGCAGAACAGACTCAGTTTGTGTCGTTTGGTTATGGCAAAGACGCTTCGGTGGATCTGAAAGCAAATAGTCCGGATGATTATCCTGCTGTTACGCTTGCTATATCTAAACAGCAGGGAGCAGATGCCATGGAGCTTTCTGAGAAGATTCTTAAGAAAGTGGATCATCTGAAAAAAGAATCCATTGCTTCAGATATTGAGATAACAGTGAGCCGCAATTACGGACTTTCGGCATCCGATAAAGTAACCGAACTTTTGTGGCACCTGACAGGAGCTATTATTGCTGTAACCTTGTTTGTGATGCTTGCTATGGGATGGCGTGGTGGTCTGGTTGTGTTCCTTTCGGTACCGGTAACGTTTGCGCTCACACTATTTGCGTACTATTTTATGGATTATACGCTCAATCGCATTACGCTCTTTGCTTTGGTTTTCGTGACAGGGATTGTGGTGGACGACTCGATTATTATCGCTGAAAATATGCACCGCCACTTCAAGATGAAGCACTTGTCGATGCGTCAGGCAGCTTTGTTTGCGATCAATGAAGTGGGTAATCCTACGATTCTGGCAACGCTTACTGTAATTGCAGCCGTATTGCCAATGGCTTTCGTATCAGGTCTTATGGGTCCTTATATGAGTCCGATGCCGATTGGTGCTACCATCGCAATGATATTCTCGCTGATAGTAGCGCTTACACTCACTCCGTATCTGGGGTATCTGTTTCTGAAACACAAGAAAAACGATAAAGGATCAACCGATCCGGATAGTGAGGATGTGGATACCGATCAGCTGGATAAAGGATGGATTTACCGTTCGTATGCCTGGTTTGTGAATCCGTTACTGAACTCCCGTAAGAAGCGCTGGGCTTTTATGATTTTTACAATAGTGTTGCTGTTGGCTTCAGTATCGCTTTTCTTTCTGAAAGTAGTGCCGGTGAAGATGCTTCCGTTTGACAATAAAAACGAGTTTCAGGTAGTCATAGACATGTCTGAGGGTACTACTCTTGAGCAGACTGCTGCCGTGACACGCGAGATAGCAGCCTACATTGCCACACAGGATGAGGTGCAGAACTATCAGACTTATATCGGGACATCTGCTCCGATCAGTTTCAACGGACTGATGCGTCATTACGATCTGAGAAAAGGCGATCATGTGGCAGATATCCAGGTGAATCTCACTGATAAAGGCGATCGCGATATTCAGAGTCATGATCTGGCTAAAAGTATGAGAGCTCCGATTCAGAAAATCGCAGCCCGTTACAATGCCAATGCTAAGATTGTGGAAGTACCTCCGGGACCACCCGTTTTGTCTACGCTTGTAGCAGAAGTTTACGGTCCGGATTACAAAGAGCAGATTAAGATTGCCGGACAGGTGGAACAACTATTCCGCCAGACCAAAGGAGTGGTTGATGTGGATCAGTTTACCGAAGCTGATCAGATCAAATACCGTTTTGAGGTAGATAAAGAAAAAGCGATGACACGTGGAATAGC
>JBOFDD010000151.1:0-13502 GCA_051646645.1 Bacteroidales bacterium
AATCCGACAAGAGGCTCAAAAAAGCAGTAACGAAAGTTGCTGCTTTTTTTGTTTTTATCCCTGTTGATCGCATTTTTTGAAAAAAAAAGAGCAAACTATTTGGCAAAATAAAAACTATTTCTACCTTTGTGCTCGGGTAAGTCCTATACGGTCAGCTCCCTTCGAATCCCCCAGGGTTTGATCGCAGCAAGGGTAGTTGGTTGTAGCGGCGCGATATAGTTAGCTTACCCACTTGCCTCTTTAGCTCAGTTGGCCAGAGCACGTGATTTGTAATCTCGGGGTCGTTGGTTCGAATCCGACAAGAGGCTCAAAAAGCAGTAACGAAAGTTGCTGCTTTTTTTGTTTTTACATACTTTCTTTTTTTTACTACTTTTTCCGGTTTATAGCTGTTTTATACCCTCTTTTCTGATAAAAGAGATATTATTTATTTATTCTTCATTTCAAACTGCTATCTGATAGGATTTTGACTTAAAAAACTTCTATTCAATTTCTTTTGCAGCCCTCATAATATCTTTTACATTTGTAGCAAATCTTACACAGGTAAGAATAGAGGTCATCTCGACTTTTGGGCGTTAACAACGACATGGGGTCTTTTAGAAACTATTTACTACGTTTCCAAAAGTCGAGATGATCTCATTATATTAAAATCAATTGCCGATTTAAAACCAACATAAAATTTATTATGAACGGACAAGTAAAAGTAAAAGAGTTGGATAGAGTTGTTATCCGATTTTCCGGAGATTCGGGAGACGGAATGCAATTAGTTGGAAATATTTTTTCCAATCTGTCTGCTATTTTCGGAAATGAGATCTCAACGTTTCCGGATTATCCTGCCGAAATGCGAGCTCCTCAGGGTTCACTGAGTGGTGTTTCCGGCTTCCAGGTACATTTAGGTGCATCCAAGGTTCTTACACCCGGAGATAAAGCAGATGTTCTGGTAGCAATGAATCCGGCAGCTCTGAAGGTTAATAAAAATTACCTGAAGCCTCAATGTGTTGTTATTATCGATGAGGACTCTTTTACAGAAGCAGACCTTAAAAAAGCCATGTTTACAACTAACGATCCTTTTGCTGAGTTAGGATTGAATGATGTACAGATCCTTTCTGCACCCATTTCATCTATGACAAAATCAGGACTGGAAGGATACGGACTTGATAATAAATCAGCTCTGCGCTGTAAAAATATGTTTGCACTTGGTTTGATCTGTTGGTTGTTCAACAGACCAATTGACAGTGTACTACCTTTCCTTAAAAAGAAATTCTCAAAGAAAGAAGCAATTATGCAGGCTAACATTAAGGTTTTAACCGATGGTTATAACTTTGGTGCTAACACGCATGCATCTGTTTCTACTTATAAAATAGAGCCGAATGATCACCCTCAGAAAGGCTTTTATACAGATATCAACGGTAACACCGCTACAGCATACGGATTGATCGCTGCGGCTGAAAAAGCCGGATTGCCGCTTTTCCTTGGTAGTTATCCGATTACACCTGCTACAGATATTCTTCATGAATTGGCTAAGCGTAAAGATCTTGGAGTGAAAACCGTTCAGTGTGAAGATGAAATTTCCGGTATTTGTACAGCTATTGGTGCAAGTTTTGCAGGCAATCTGGCTGCAACTTCTACATCTGGTCCCGGACTTGCATTAAAAGGTGAGGCTATCGGTCTGGCTGTAATGGCTGAGATACCATTGGTAATCGTTGATGTTCAGCGTGGAGGTCCTTCTACGGGTCTTCCGACTAAAACAGAACAATCCGACCTGATGCAGGCGCTTTATGGACGTAACGGAGAATCTCCAGCAGTTGTTATTGCGGCTAAAACACCAACAAACTGTTTCGATATGGCCTATATGTCTTCAAAAATTGCGCTTGAGCATATGACTCCGGTTATTTTGCTGACTGACGGATTTATTGCTAACGGATCTTCTGCATGGAAAATTCCAAACCTTTCTGATTATCCCGAAATCAAACCTCCGTTTGTTCCTGAAGATTTGAAAGGAAGCTGGAAACCTTATCAGAGAGACGAGGAAACGAAAGTTCGTTATTGGGCTGTTCCAGGGCGTGAAGGTTTTGAACACCGGATTGGTGGTCTTGAAAAAGATTATAAGACAGGTGCTATCTCAACAGATCCGCTGAATCACCAGATTATGACTGATACCCGTCAGGCTAAGATAGGGAAGATTGCTGACTTTATACCGGAACTTCAGATTGAAGGTAACCCTGATTCAGACACACTTGTAGTTGGTTGGGGTGGTACTTACGGACATCTTTCATCTGCTGTTGATGCTATGAATACGGAAGGTAAAAAAGTGGCACATGTTCAGTTTGAATATATCAACCCGCTACCTAAAAACACAGAAGATATTCTTCGTAAATACAAGAATATCATCGTATGTGAATTAAATCTGGGTCAGTTTGTCGGTTATTTGCGCATGCAATTCCCTTCAATTGATTTCAAGCAATATAATAAAGTGCAAGGACAGCCATTCATGGTTTCAGAGTTGGTGGACTGCGTTACCAAATTTATGGAGGAAAAATAATAATGAGTACACAATATACAGCGAAAGATTTTAAAAATGAACAGCAAATCAAATGGTGTCCGGGATGTGGCGACTTTGCTGTCTTGAACTGTCTGCATAAAGCTATGGCAGAAGTGGGTGTTGCTCCTAATAATACAGCCGTTATTTCGGGTATTGGTTGTTCATCACGCCTTCCGTATTATATGGGTACTTATGGTTTCCATACAATTCACGGGCGTGGTTCTGCAATTGCTACCGGAGTAAAAGTAGCTAATCCTTCTTTGAGTGTATGGCAGATTACCGGTGATGGAGACTGTCTTGCTATCGGGGGTAACCACTTTATTCATGCAGTGAGACGAAATATTGATATCAACATTGTTCTTTTGAATAACAAAATCTACGGATTAACTAAAGGTCAGTACTCTCCGACAACAGAGCGGGGATATGTGACCAAATCCTCTCCTTTTGGAACGGTAGAAGATCCGTTTGTACCTGCAGAACTTGCCTTCGGTGCTCGCGGTAATTTCTTTGCACGTTCTTTAGATATAGATCTGCCCGGTACTACAGAATGTATGGTTGCGGCGTCAAAGCATAAAGGAACTGCTGTAATTGAAGTTCTTCAGAACTGTGTAATCTTTACTGACGGTATTCACAAATACTACTCCGATAAAGAGAGTCGTCCGGATCGTACAATCATGCTGCGTCACGGAGAAAAAATGATCTTCGGAAAAGAGAATAACAAAGGGATTGTTTTGGATGGCTTTAATCTGAAAGTTGTTACTATTGGCGAGGATGGTTACACAATTGATGATGTGCTGGTTCATGATGCAACTACACATGATAACACATTGCACTATAAACTTGCTTCAATGGAAGGACCGGAGTTTCCTCTCGCACTTGGTGTAATTCGTAATGTAGAGGCTATTAATTACGATCAGGCTGTAGTAGATCAGATTCAGCGTGTTCAGACTAACTCTAAAGTGAAGAACTTTAGTGATCTGATGATGAGTGGTAATGTTTGGGAAATCAAATAGTTATAATCTCCCGTTTGAATTTATTCGAGCGGGAGATTTTTTCTGTATTTTAATATAGATGGGAATTGTTTGTTTATTTAAACATTTATATTGCCTGATTATTGCTATCCTTTCTTTAAGTTTGCATTAAACTTAACGATATAAAGTATGAAAAAGACTTTAGCTACTCTGTTTTTTATAATGAGTGCATTGTTGACTTTTGCTCAAAACAATGGTGATCAGTTAGTCAATTGCAAGTGGTATAATTTATCAGGAACGAACCGTATCCAGTTTAAAAAAGAAGCAAACGGTACTTATACAGCCCGTGTTATCTGGTTGTCTGAGCCAAACGATAAAGATGGTAAACCTCGTTTGGACCTAAAGAATCCCGATAAGTCAAGAAGATCAAACAAACTACAGGGAACACCAATTGTATGGGGTTTAAAGTATGAAAATGGAAAATGGATTGACGGAACGCTCTACTCTCCTACAAAAGGTATTACGGCAAAAGGTTCTGTTTCATTGAATGATAAAGGTGAACTGATACTGAAAGGAACAAAATTTGGTATTTCTCAAACAGAAACATTTAAGAAGGAAAGTCTTTGATTATCAAATTAATAAGAGGTGTTGTTTTGTAAATAGCAGATAAATATCTAATTTTATTATTGAAAAAAGTGCATGAATAATTTGTGTGTTCCAAAATAAACACTACCTTTGCAACGCATTTGAGAAATAATGCATGTCGCTGATTCGCTAGCTCAGCTGGTAGAGCACAACACTTTTAATGTTGGGGTCCTGGGTTCGAGCCCCAGGCGGATCACAAAAAAGGAGTTAAGATTTTATCTTAACTCCTTTTTTTTATGAAGTTTGATTGTCGGATTAATAATCCGTTATTATTAATCAACTGTCTGTTATATATAAGGTCATTATGATGTCAAAATCATAATGACCTTCTTGTTATTATTCTATTGCTACACCTAAATTTCTTGACAGAAACCAGAATGCATGTTCTATAAATACTGTATATGTGTAGTCGCTATATTCATCTAATTGATTCACTCGCTCAGGATTCAACATCAAAATAGGGTTATACCCCTTTGTTCTCATTTGAAGTTTTGCGGTCATTTTATACGTATGAGACTTTGGAATATATAAGTTTTCATTACTTGTCATAAGTAAAATCGGTGGATAATTCTTTTTATTTACGACATTATGATAAGGAGAATTCGCTATCAGCTTATCAAACGTTTGAGCATCATTCACATTAACAAGGCGTTCGTTGTTATAAAGCAATCTACCCTTCTCATTATATTTTATCAGATCATATATGCCATCCATTAATATGGTAGGAGCTTGAATATCATCGTATTTATTTAGCAATTGCATTATTGCGGTTGCTCCATATTCTTTTCCAAAAAGAGCAATTTTATCTTTCGATGTATACTTCTCTTTTATTAAATATTGGATCGATGAATATATATCCTTTATTCTGTTTTCAAGAAGAATCTCTTTTTTAGAATCAGATTTTGCTCTTTGCGCAAAGATATATCCATGGTCCATATATAATACTCGTGACAAGTAAAACTTATCCAGAAATGAATCTTCTGAGTTAATAAAAGAGCAAAGAAATAGTGGATTAGAACCATCTCGTATAACCCCTTTTTTATAAGTTAACTGTAAATTAACATCATTACCCGACTCTGATTTTATGGTTATATATTCTGTTACATATTCATCCGGATTGTATGGCAGGTCTGATCGGTTACTAATATTTTCTGTTTTTGTCAGCCTGTTGATATCTTTTAATTTAACCTCTCCCGGACTAACCAGTGATTCTTTTTTAAAATAGATTATATCGCTCTTTTTATTTCGCGAAAAGCTATAAAAATAGTGATCATTGATAGGTATTTCTTCGATAGACTTTGTATGTTTATTTATCAAATATGCCCTGTTAGATGCATGTCCCTGAAAATAGATCAATGCATGATCTTTTATAAGTGAGAAGTCTTTTATGGGCATAACATTATTGCTTATCACAGTATCAACCTGTAAAGTTTTTTTGTCGATTGTGTAAAGAGTTCCTCTGAATTTTTTGTTTGTTCCGATTATGTAAAGATTTACATCATCAGATCCACCAAGGTGTAAATCTTCGTTATCGCCACTCTTTAATGTTATTAGATCTTTCCTTTTTTTTGATTCTAAGTTTATGCATTCAATTTTATATGAATTATTTGCACCATTATCGTAGGCACCAATATATGCATTTCCCGATATGTAGTCAAATGCTGAATCAAATGATTTGTTAGCATTAAAGCTCTCATAGGTATATATACACTCTATCGAAAGACTAAAAGTCTCTTCATTGTAAGCACAATGATATAAGCTGCTTATGCCAGGAGATTCTTTTTCAGAAGAAAGGTTGTCCGTTGTAAACAGGAAGCCATTATCTGTTGGGTTTAGTGGCTGATTTATTATATTATCTATTATTTTAGATGGTTTCTTAGAATCGTCCTTCAGGTTGTAGATATATATTTTATTACTTTCACCTTTCAGACCTCCAATTATAGCTATGTTGTTCTCTTTTTGAAGAACTAAAGCATTTATATTATACTCCGGATAATAAGGCAGTTCTAATGTTTTTATTAACTGGTAATCTTTATTTTCCTTGATGTATTTGTATATATTTATATTCTTAGAGAAGCGTTCAACTCCGCAAAAGTAAAAAGAGTTATTTGAAGACCTGATGTAAGAGTATCGCTCAAATTTGCACAAATCTTCGATACGATGAAATATAAGTTTACTTCTGTTTTTAAAAAAGCGATCGCTAAGATCCATTTCTTCTTCCAGCCACTTTTTTTTGCTCTTATTTTTTTCTTCGTCAATCTCTAACCATTTGTAGTCATCTATAACTGTATGGTTGTAAAATGACTCTGTGACAGAATTATTTTCAGCATAAGGATAATTTATATATTTATCCTTACAGCCACTTAGAAACAATACAATGGCAAGTATTAACAAATTTAGTAAATGTCGCATGATACTTTCTATTTAGTCGTAATAGTATAAATGAAAGTAAATATATGAAATATTCTATTTAATTACGATTTGTTCTTATTTTATTTGCCTTTATTCCACCTCAAAAAAATATTTATTCACCATATAATTGAAATAAATGCTATGATATAATCGATATAGAGCTTGTTTAGTCCTGAGTATTAGTCTTTTTGTTTGCTTTATGTATTTATTAATACTACCTAAAAGATTTATTTCATTATCCCTTTTTTATAGGCTATAAAGATTGCCTCAGAAATACTTTTTACTTTCAGTTTATCGAAAGTTGTATTTTTGAGAAGCTTAACTCTTGATAATGATACATTCAGTTCATTAGCTATCTCCTTCTCTTTCTTTCCTTCTCCGGATAGGGTCAGAACTTCAATTTCCTCTTTTGTCAGTTCAAACTCCTTTTCTTCTAAGAAACGCTGAAGTGTATCATCATAAATATATACCTGCTCATTTGAAGCATTATATTTTTCAAGAGTTACTTTTCCTACGTGTTTACTTTTTTTCAACATGCATAATGTAGCATACAGGCATTTATTATCTGTATATAAGATTGGAACAAGTTTAAGCGACAGTCCTATTTCACTTCCATAATCACCATATTCAAAATTGATTACGAAGTAATAGCATTTATCATCTTCCTTTTTGTTTGTAAAGTTGAAGTTGGCTATATTAATATACTTTTGAATTCTGAATGAAATTTCATTGTTTAAAGATTTGTAAAACAGATCTTTATCGGCTTTGTTGAAGTCATTTCCTAAGAGACTAAACAACCTCTTGTCGTAGTTGAATATTGTGTAACTTTCTTCAAAGTGATTAACCAGTATATAGGTTTGTTCGTTGTTGCAGGCTATAGATTCAAGATTACTGTGCATATTAGTTAGATTATATCCCAATGGAGATTTAAAATCCTGGTCTTTTATAATTAAGTTATATATGATCATATTATCTTATTTTTGAGTGCATAATAGATGGCCTCCGGCATACTGTTTACAGACAATTTATTTAGAATACCTTTCTTGTAATATTTAATAGTATTGAGCTCAATATGCATGTCCCGGGCAATTTCATGCTCTTTCAAACCCTTTGCTGTGTTTAACAAAACACGAATTTCAATGTCTTTTAAATCAGCTTTTGTGCTCGAAAAGAATATTCCTTTTTTTTCCTGAAAAATAAAGCGTTTATTCTCTTCAGTAAAATATATCTGAAATAAGGGCGTGAATTTTTCCATAGATACTTTTGTATGCGTGATACAAAAGTGAACCTTTTTATTAATCGTATAAATCGGATATGAATAACATTCCAGGTTAATCCACTTACCTGCCTTATTTTTAATCCTCATATTGTATCTGGCAAAATATTTTGTGTGATTTAATTTGTTTTCGCTTGTAAGATAGTAGTTCATTAATTCTTTGTATACATTTCCAATATACTTAATATCAGCCGGATGGATGATGTTAAGTAGAAAATTGTCTGCCTTCTTTGTTATTTCCTCTTTTGTATAGCCGCTTATCGCAATAAATGAATTAGACAGGAAATAGACTTTAGTATCGTAACATCCGGATATATAGGTTGCTCTTTCAAAAGCTGCACTACATAGAGGAGCCCACCGGTAAAGATCGTCAAGAAATGGTCTATGCTTATTAATATATAGCTCGCTGTTTGGCTCATTTGAGAAATAATCTTCAATATTCAATAGAAAAAGTCCCATGATTAAATATTTATCAGGTATTGCTTATTCGTTTCTTCGGTATGGCAATAGTACATTAATTGCTAATATAGTTCAAGGTTTTTAACAGTATTAACTTTCATTATTTTAAGAAATAAAGGCTGAGACATAAATGGTATGTCTCAGCCTTTATAAAATGGTTATATTTCGCTTTTTAAAGAAGAGGTATAATTGTAATATAGATACCGGTAATGATTGCAGAAGTAATTACACCCGAAATGTTTGCGCCCAGAGCATCACCCAGGATAATCGCATTGGGGTTATCTTTACTTACGATTTTCTGTGCTACTTTTGCAGTAGTAGGTACACAACTTACAGCAGCAATACCGATAACCGGATTAAAGTTACCCCGTTTAATGATGTACATGATGTATCCTCCAAGGATTCCTCCTATACCGGAAAGAAGTAGCGCAGTAATACCAAGAAGCAACAGTTTTAAGACCTTCGGATCAAGCAAAAGTTTAGCGTCACATAAAACACCAAGCAGTAGCCCAAGCATGAAGGTTGATCCATACAATAGCGGACCACTTACAAAGTCCATAATATGTTTCATGCCTGATTCACGAATAGCAACCCCCAGGAACAAGGAGAAGAACAATGGAGATGCTACAGGGAATAAAAAGCACAATACGGCACATAAGATTACCGAGAATGCCAGTTTTACTGATGGTTTATAGTTGCGTACTGGTTTCGTGCTTTTCATCTGAATAGAACGGAATTTCTTCGGCACCATAAGTCTTACCAGATAAGGGTATCCTCCGTAGGTTAGTCCTAAATAAAGATAAGCGACTACGGTAATCGGTACGAATAAGTGTTTGGCAAGCATCAGTGAGGTAAACAGTACCATCGGGCCGTCAGCACCACCAATCATTGCCACAGAAGCACTTTCACCCAAAGTTAATCCGAGTGCATTAGCAATAGGCAGTGTCAGAAACGTACCTAACTCGGCACAGATTGCCAGAAAAATACTTACAAAAGGTTTCTGAAGCAGGAATCCTACGTCAAGCAGAGTACCGATTCCCATAAAAACAAAACAGGCTATCAGGCCATTACTAAAGGTGAGTGTGTATACCGGTTGCAGAAAGTTGATCTGCATGTAATTCATCAGGTCGTTTGTATCCGAAAGCATTGGATCCAGAAACAGGTTTCCCAGTCCACCACCCGGCATAATAAGTGTTCCGCAGTTAATCGCAACCATTCCCAATCCCATCGGAATCATGACCATAGGTTCCAGAACCCCTTTCCATCCGAGATAAACCAATAATCCCCCTAATGCTACTAAGAAAATACGGGCTACAGCCATAACCCAACCTCCGGCAACCATGGTGCCGAATCCCTGAAACAGAGTAAAAAAATCAATCCCTTCCATCTTACTTTTCTTTCTTCTTGTTAGTTTTTTCGTAGTCCGAGTCTTTTGAAATTTTATAATCCGGAGCTTCGTAATTCATTTCATTACGGATAATGAAAATACGCTCTTCTTCCGGGTAATAGTAATTACACAGATCAAATTTCGATGCACCCTTGCTTACACCATGATAATACTCTTCACGATATTTCGGATCGTTGCCTTCCATCTCTTCCAATAGATGTTTTAAGCGTTTGTAACGTGCTTTCCGCATTTTATGCAAACGTTTCAGCTCATTCCGGTTGGAATTGTAGTATTCCATACTATCGGCCCCGTAAGCTGTCAGCTTAATCACTCCTGCCACTACAAAACCAATGACAAAAGTAAAAGCCATCATTCCCAATGTTGCCAGAAATAATGTTCCCATAAGTTTTTCTCTTTCTTAGTTGTTCCCGATAAATAGTTTAGTTGTTAATAACTGATAAGTATACACCTAAACAACTCATTTCAATGCATAAAGTTCTTGCGTTCGGTTAATATTTTCAGTGAATAAAATATAAAACGGATTTTAAGGTGAACAATTTTGAAAATAGTGATAAATCCTTGGCGATTATAGCCTTTCCGGATAAAATACTTCTCTTTCAGGGAGAGATTAAAAAAAACACTTGAAAGAATTTTATAAACTCTTTCAAGTGTTTTTTTTTAATCTTCAGGTTCTTCCAGAATCTCCTGAACACGTCCGACTTCTCCGGACTCCAGTCTCACTTTTATCCCTCTGTGGTGAACCGGCGATTTTGTCAGGATATTCTTTACAATCCCCTCTGTCAGTTCTCCGGTACGCTGATGTTCTTTCAGCACGATATTAACTAACTGTCCGATTTTTATATCGCTTCTTCTTGTTCCGTCCATAAGCTTTTAATTTTTATGTTACAGTGTAAAGATACAACGAATCTTGTGATTTCCGTAACTACCCGTTTTCTATTTAAAAGTACACAAACTCAAAATTAAAATCTTTGATTGCAGAAGATACAGTTAATTGAATGCGAAAGTTGGATTGTTTCTCAGATCGCTTGTTTTCCGGTGGAAATTTTTATATATTTGGAGTATTACCTTATAAATTGAATTACATGAAGATAAACATTTGGTCTGCCAGCCGCAAAAGCCGGAAGACGATTACTTTAGAGGACCTTATTGATCAGTTAAAAACCGAAAACAAGAATCAGCAGATTGAGCAGCTGAGGACTGCCCGCGCCTTTGCGGATGGCAGGCTGCATGCTCCATACTGTGACAAAATACCCTTCGTTGGATTTGCAGCCGCTTTTCGCACACGTAATCACATGGATCACCTCGAAGACTATAATGGTCTGGTGCTTCTGGAAATAAACCGGCTTGCTACCCGATCCGATGCGGAAGTTCTGAAAGAACGGCTTCGTGCTTATCCGCAGATTGCACTTGCTTTTGTCGGATGCAGCGGATTGAGCGTTAAATTCCTCGTTCGCTTTGCACTCCCTGATGGATCTTTGCCTTCCGAACTGCATACAGCCGAACTGTTTCATGCTCATGCCTGTCAGAAAGCGCTGGATTATTACAAAATGCAGATTGATCCGCGTATCGTGCTCCGGAGCGATAAGCTGGATGCATGCTGTCGTTTCTCGTATGATCCGAATCCCTATGTAAACCTCCATGCTATGCCGATCTGTATGGACCAGCCGGTACGGGGGAAAGTGGATAATCAGTGGGAACGTCCTCTCTTTGAATCGGATTTCAACCCCGACAATGAGAAGTGTGGTCTGTTTTTCCGCTCGCAGGAAGAATTACGCTCCTACTACTTTTCGTCGGCACTGCTTGATGCCATGGAGGTTGAACACACCGATGACCCCGACGTTTACCGTCGAAATTTCCTTATTGCCTATATGCAGGGCTGTTTTGGCTCAGGCATTGGCGAAGAAGAGGCTGTTCATAATGTATTGCGCTACGGTGGTATGCGTGATCACGAAACAGAAGTGCGAAGCATATTCCGTGCGGGCTACGAAATGGAAAAGCGATTCGGCAACAAGCCGTCCATACCCAAAGTGCAGCACGATACCCTAAAGATGATTTCGTTTATGAACCGCCGCTACGAATTGCGCCGGAACACACTTAATAATACGGTTGAATATCGCTCAAACCTGAATTTCTACACGCCTTTCAAACCGGTAGACCGGATTGCGCTCAACACCATGTCGATCGAGGCATTGTCCGAAGGGCTTAAAATATGGGACCGCGACATAAGCCGCTATGTCCATTCAGAGAAAGTTCCTGCCTATAATCCCATTGATCGTTTTCTGGAAGAGTTGCCCAAATGGGACGGAAAGGATTATATCCGTGATCTTGCCCGAAAAGTTCCTTGTGATAATCCGGAAGTGTGGACCGAAAATTTCTATACCTGGTTTCTGGGTATGGTGTCCGGCTGGAAGCAGATGAGTAAACAGCATGCCAACAGTACGCTTCCACTGCTTATCGGCGATCAGGCTTGCGGGAAATCCACTTTCTGCAAACGACTTCTTCCTCCTGAGTTGCAGGATTACTACACCGATTCGATCGATATTGCCAAAAAGCAGGAAGCCATGCTGGCTCTTACGCGATATGTGCTGATTAATATTGATGAGTTTGATTCGGTAAGTACAAGCTATCAGAGTTTTCTGAAACATGTAGTACAAAAACCGGTTGTGAATATCCGTAAGCCCTATGAAACAACCAGTCAGGCTTTGCGTCGTTACAGCTCTTTCATTGCAACGTGCAACAACGATGATTTACTGAGCGACCCGACCGGATCACGCCGCTATCTGTGTGTGAAAATTACCGGAATGATTGACAACAATACCTGGATTAACTATCCGCAACTTTATGCACAGGCTGTAGACGCACTGCACCGGGGTGAACAATATTGGTTTGATGCTGATCATGCGAAGCAAACAACCGAAGCAAACCGCGAGTTTGATATTCAATCCACTGAAGAAAAACTACTGCTGCATTATTTCGAGCCTGCCACACAGGAAGAAGAGGGAACCTGGATGTCACCAACCGAAATTTATCTGCATATCCGCGATAAGAGTAAACTGAAATTAGGGAATAAGGGGTTAAATGCTTTCGGAAGAATATTTAAGAAGCATGGATTTGAATGGAAACGCACGAGAATTTGTACACTCTATCTTGTAAAGCAAAAATAAACACACAGAGGTTTGTTTTTCAATTGCCACAATTGCCACATTGCCACAAATCAGGTTGCGAACCCTTTTGTATATTGATTATTAGATATTTGAGTGTTTTTAAGTTCTGTAGACTGTGTGTAGATTGACTCCCGGTGTGTAGATTGAAAAAATTGAATCTACACACCTCAAGCTATTATATATCAAATAATTAATGCAACTGTGTAGATTGTGTAGATTCAAAACCGCAAAACCCTGTG
This sequence comes from Bacteroidales bacterium, assembly GCA_051646645.1. Classification (GTDB taxonomy): domain Bacteria; phylum Bacteroidota; class Bacteroidia; order Bacteroidales; family UBA7332; genus UBA7332. The sequence goes on from JBOFDD010000151.1 coordinate 13,114, forward strand.
TAGAAAATAATCAGCCAGTAGCAAAATCAATTTACCTACTTGCTAAATGAATTTAGCTCCTTGCAAACCGATGCTTTGCAAGGAGCTAAGAAGCTTCTATAATTTTGATCAGATATTACTCCGAACACAATCCGATATACGTAAGAACTATCCGGCACATCCGTATATTTTAATTCATTCTTACCTTTAATTTAGTTCATTTAAACCGTGAATTATAAAAGCGCTCCGGGGCGGTTATCATTCTGCTCCGGAGCGCTTTTATTTCGCATGCGCATCGGAATTACGCCCCATGCGCATGCGAATGTATTCCGATGCGCATGCGAAATATAAATGATACGGTTGAAAAAAATAAATCATACCTTCGAAAAAACGAATATCTCCTTTATTCT
>JBOFDD010000152.1:0-36616 GCA_051646645.1 Bacteroidales bacterium
TACAATTCGGGTTTCAAGAAGTTGATCAGAAAAGCAGCGCTTATTACCAACACATTAAGCAAATTACACTCACGAATAATCGTAAAAAAGCCCCTGAAAATAGTTGAAAATAATTTTTAGGGGCAAAGTTGGGTTAATACTTTTGCTCCGAGTTCTATAAGTTTCTGAGCTGTATATTGTGCTACGTTTCCGGATCCTGAAACAAGAACTTTCTTGTCTTTTATATCAATATTTCGGGTTTTCAACATTTCAAGCAGGAAGTAAACATTACCATATCCGGTTGCTTCAGGACGAATAAGCGATCCGCCCATTTCCAGTGTTTTTCCTGTGAACGTGCCGTTTACTTCATTGCGTAACTTTTTATACATCCCTGCCATGTAAGCAACTTCTCTTCCGCCTACACCGATATCACCCGCAGGAACGTCTGTTTCAGGTCCTATGTATTTAGACAGCTCCATAACAAAAGCCTGACAGAAACGCATAATTTCGTTATTTGATTTTCCTTTCGGATTAAAGTCAGAACCACCTTTGGCTCCACCCATAGGAAGGGTAGTCAATGCATTCTTAAATGTTTGTTCGAATGCAAGAAATTTAAGAATTGAAGGATTTACTGAAGAGTGGAAGCGAATACCTCCTTTATAAGGGCCTATCGCATTGTTGTGCTGAACCCTGTAGCCCATGTTTGTATGTACTTTTCCTTTATCATCCATCCATGTCACGCGAAATGAAATAATGCGATCGGCAATACACAGGCGATCAATCAGATTGTATCGTTCAAACTCAGGATATTTGTTATAGATATCCTCTATTGAACTTAATACTTCTTCTACTGCCTGGATATACTCCGGCTCATTCGGAAATTTTCGCTCTAACATTGCGAGTACTTCATTTGTCTTCATAGGCATATTTTTCTTTTATCAGTTAAGCATGTGCAAATATAATTATTAATATTAAAATGCAATGTAAAATTGATAATAAATTTCAAATAGAAAGATAAATGCTTGTATTTATATCAATAAGTAAATATTTATACACTTTTCTGTTTGTTGCAATGTTTATACTTAGGCTCTGGATTGCTGTAAATAAAAAAAGGAAACACCATAGATGTTTCCTTTAATACTAATATGTTATCTGCTTTATGACAGGGCTTGTTCCAGATCAGCAATGATGTCATTTACATGCTCAATACCTACTGATAGTCGGATCAGGTTTGGATATACTCCGGCAGTAGCCTGCTCTTCAGCCGATAATTGCTGATGAGTAGTAAGGGCAGGTTGAATAATCAATGTACGTGTATCTCCAACATTAGCAAGATGTGATATCAGTTGCACCTTATTTATAACTTCTCCTGCTGCTTTGGCATCGCCTTTTACTCTGAAGGTAAGTACAGGACCAAAACCATTACGCAAATATTTTTTTGCTAATTCGTGGTAAGGCTGAGAAGGTAATCCCGGATAATTAACAGATTCAATCTTAGGATGTTTCTCTAACCATTCGGCAATCTTCTGTGCATTTTCGCAAATACGTTCTACACGAAGTGAAAGTGTTTCTAAACCAATTAACAACTGGAATGAATTGAACGGTGCAATGCACGGTCCAAGATCACGAAGACCTTCAACACGGGCACGGATAATGAAAGCAATATTCCCGAACGGAGAGTTGCTTCCGAACGTTTCCCAGAAATTTAGTCCGTGATATCCTTCGGATGGTTCTGAGAATTGTGGAAATTTACCATTTCCCCAGTTGTAGTTACCTCCGTCGATAATGATACCACCCATTGATGTTCCATGTCCGCCGATCCATTTCGTTGCTGACTCAACGACAATGTTTGCACCTAGTTCAATCGGACGGCACAAGTATCCACCACATCCGAAAGTATTGTCTACAACAAGAGGTAAATCATATTTTTTAGCCAAAGCTACGATCTTATCGAAGTCAGGAATGCTGAAATGAGGATTTGCAATATTCTCTATATAGATTGCTTTAGTCTTCTCATCAATATGTTTTTCCAGCTCTTCAGCTGTGTCGTTTGCAGCGAAGCGAACTTCAATACCCATTCGTTTAAATGATACTTTAAACTGATTGAATGTTCCTCCATAAAGAAATGGAGATGATACAAAATTGTCTCCTTCCTGAAGAATGTTTGTCAGAGCAACAAGCTGAGCGCTATGTCCTGAAGAAACTGCAAGTGCAGCTACTCCACCTTCAAGGGCAGCCATTCGTTGTTCGAAAACATCAGTTGTCGGGTTCTGTAATCGGGTATAGATATTCCCGAATTCTTTCAACTCAAAAAGATTTGCTCCATGCTGAGCATTGTTGAACGTGTAAGCAGTTGTTTGATAAATTGGTACTGCTCTTGAGTTTGTGGTTGGATCTGCGTTCACATAGCCTGCATGTACCTGCAGTGTTTCAAAATGTAATTTCTTTTTTTCCATCTGTTTAATTTTTAGTGCACAAATTGAAAGTTTGAATCCTAAATGATTAGCAAATTGTTTGCCTGAAAGCAAAAGTAATTCATTTAAGTTATTAATAGTATATTATCTCATAAAATTGAAAAGGATAATGTTTATTCATGATTATAGTCTTATTTTTTTTAAGATTACTCTGTTCCTGGTTGCAGATACTTTACTATTAGTCAAATCATACCGGGATTTAGTTTGGAGAAAGGAATGATTTATTTTTTTCAAACGTATGATTTATATTTCCGATGCGCATGCGAACCATTTCCGATGCGCATCGGAAATACAACCGGTGCGCATCGGAATTATAGCCGATGCGCACCGGATTACTAATTTGCAGTTTGTTTTAATTAAATCACACAAATGACAGAATTATCTGATATGAATATTTTTATAAATACATGCGTATAACGGATTGGAATTGAAGTAGCTATTAATATACAATTAGCAAGATGCATGTGCTCTGGTTCTGCCATAAAAAAAGGCTGGAAACCTAAATTTCCAGCCTTTTTATCCCTATCTGATCTGTTTTACAGAATCACTTTTGCAGAGTAGGTTCCGCAACGGACAATATATATTCCTTTTTGTCCGGTACGCAATACGTATTTACCTGTTCCTATTTTTTCACTACGGATAAGTGTACCTGTGATCGTAAATATTTCAACTTGTATTTCATTACCATTGTTCTCAATAACAATAGAATTATCAGCAGTCGTATAAACCTTAACCGATCCGTCTACTTTATCAATTCCTACAGACGGAGAGGTGGTAACTTTAAATTCATCACTTAGAGCAGATACCATGTCACCTTTTCCCGATTTAAGCTGAACGCTGTACTCTTTACCTGCTGCCAGACCGCTCACTTTTGTTGAAAGTACATTGCCAACCTCTTTGTGATTGTATCCATCAACATAAACTTTCGACGGAACGGATGAGCTTGTTGAAATAGCCAGATCATCAAATGCCAGATTGCCTGTAGATTTTGTATAGCTAAACTTAAGCGCAACTGTATTTGCTGGAATTTGGTTTGATGAATACGATTTAGTTGTTCCAGTATTGCCTGGAACAAATTCGTCAATCAGGTTCCACACTGTTCCATTAAACCCTTCGACTTTTAATTTACTGTTACTCAACCCTTGTCCTTTCAACCAGAAAGATATTTCCGATATAGGGTTAGTGAATGTTCGGGTTTCCAGGTAAGCTCCTGTTCTATCCAGTTTTAAAGAAGGAGAAGCCTGTCCGTAGTTACCAGCAGATGTATAAGTTCCCGAAATGGATGTAGTGAATCCGTCCGGTATCATTGGATTTAAAAATCCGAATGTCTCTGTCTGTTTCTCTTCAGTTGTCCCTTCATAAGTAAACACATCAATAAAGTATTTTTCTGCTTTATCGGCAGCATCCCATGAAACGCTGAATTCTGTGTCTTTTATATCAGAAGATACAATATTTTTAGGAGCCATCAGATCAGTACCTCCCATAAAGTAGAAAGTGATGATATTATTTGTCTCCTTAATGTTTGTAATCGGTTTATTAAGCTTCGCACCGCTCCACAATACAGATCCCGGTTTGGTATTATCCGTAAATTCAGTTTTGTTTGTTGATCCGGGGTATGGGTCTCCTTTCAGGCTTGATATATAAGAAGATGCATTACTACCTGTGTAAATGACTTTGGAATTATCTGCAGCTTCCAGATCAACATACTGGTGATTCGGATTAACGTTTACAGTATTGTTGTTCCATATAACGGGATTGTAGTCAATGTGGTAAATAAGCATCCCGGATGCCGGAAGTTCCCTGTCCCATTTTTCTAATTGGCGGTTTTCAAGCAAGAAATATTCATTCTCCTTTTCGGATTTAATTACATAAGCCTCATTGTTGTTTTGAAGGCTTTTTAGTTCTCCAATCTGAGGTTCTGTTAGTTCTTTAGGAGTTAACCATCCACAGAACATTCTCTCATAAGCAGTGTAACCGGCAGGTACATAACCATCTCCATTATAACTACCCGCACTCATCGTGCTCCAGCAGTCAAGTGCGAACGAATCTCCTCCGCTTCCGGTGTAGTCCGCATCATACATATCCGGTAATCCAAGTATATGTCCGAATTCATGAACGAATGTGCCGATACCTGCCATATCTCTACCAGTACCACTTAATTCAGATGAACATGCGTACGTACTTATCTTTATTCCATTTATAACAGGTGCTGTTAAACCTGCACTTTCAATATCCCAGGCATGGGGCCATATTGTATTTGCAGCAGCTCCTTCAGCTTCATTATTTCCGGAATAGTAGATAAAGATATTATCCATAGCACCGTCACCATTGTTATCATAATCGGATAATGTCAGTTTCTCAAGTTCCGGTTTCGCCTTGCTAATTGCATCCACAACCATATTAGCAGGTCTAAGATCGTCCCCATAACTGTCGTTAGTGCCGTAATAACTCATTGTATTTGGTAACGTAACAGGGCCTATTACTGTAAACTCCGGAGAGAATTGTCCCATAGAGTTATCTTTAAAAAAGTCAAGTGCACTACCTTGTTGTCCGTATGTATTGGTGTATCCTGCTTTATTCATCATATCACTGAACTCCTGATTGGTATTCGGGATGATGTATGGTTTATCCGAAAATTGAGCAAGAATAATCACACACTTTCCGTGTGTGCCTGAAGCTTTTGTAACTGAAGATACTCTCTTTTTCGCTCTGAAGGCATTATTGCTTTTAACAAGAGCTCGTGATAACTCATTCTTATTGGTCATCAATAGTTTGAGAGCCGCATTTGATGAAGCATCTCTGTCCTGTGGATCACTTGCTTTAATAGAAGAGGGGATGTATTTTCCATCCGGACTTACCTGTGCGAACACATAAAATCCGTTTTCGTTTTTTATAACTACATATCCGTCTGTAGTTGTCTGGTAATGGAAGTTTTCGTCACCCTGAAGGATCAGAGCGATCTTTTTACCATCCGGTTGAGTGATGGTTTGAATGCCTTTTCGGGCAGGAACTGCTAAAAGTAGACTACTTGAGAGCAAACATGCTGCGAGGAGCACAGATGCTTTCTTGAATGAGTAAAATTTTCTCATATCTCTAAAATGTGTTTTTAACCGATCCAGTTTTGTCGGTCGAGGTTTCTGTAATTAATTGCTTCTGAAATATGTTGAGTTTCAACGTAAGTGCTATTGTCCAGATCTGCAATTGTGCGTGCAACCTTCAATATCCGGTCGTATGCCCGTGCAGAGAGATTAAACATTTCCATTGCGGCTTTCAGGCGTGCGAGTCCCTCCTGATTTGGTATAGCAAACTGATTAAGCAGCTTTGTGTTCATCTGAGCGTTACAGTATATTCCAGGATGATCTTTAAAGCGATTCTCCTGTATTTTTCGTGCCTGAATTACCCGATCTCTTATATCATTACTCGCTTCTGCGGGTCTTGTATCTGATATTTTCTCAAAGGGCACAGGTACTATTTCGATGTGGATATCAATCCGGTCAAGTAATGGACCTGATATTTTGTTCAGGTATTTCTGAACCATCCCCGGCATGCACACACAGTCTTTATCCGGATGGTTGTAATAGCCACATGGACATGGATTCATAGATGCAATCAGCATCATACCTGCGGGATATTCGATCGTTGATTTAGCACGTGATATGCAAATCTTACGGTCTTCCAGAGGTTGTCTCATAACCTCAAGAACAGTGCGGCTGAATTCCGGCAGTTCATCCAGAAACAGCACCCCATTATGAGCAAGAGATATCTCTCCCGGTTGCGGAAATGAACCACCACCAACCAGAGCAGCAGCAGAAATAGTGTGGTGTGGAGCTCTGAATGGTCTTTGTGCCATCAGGGATGTTCCTTTTGATATTCGTCCCACAATACTATGAATTTTGGTCGTTTCTAAAGCTTCATAAAGAGAAAGGGGAGGGAGTATGGAAGGAACCCGTTTAGCCATCATGGATTTACCGGCTCCGGGAGGTCCTATCATAATCAGATTATGCCCGCCAGCTGCTGCAACCTCCAATGCTCTTTTTACATTCTCCTGACCTTTCACTTCTGAAAAATCATATTCAAACTGATCCTGGTTTTCAAAGAACAACTTACGGGTATCTATTTCCGTTCGCTCAAGCTCGATCTCATTATTAAAGAAATCAATAACCTCTTTAATATTTTCCACACCCAGAACTTCCAGATTGTTTACTACAGCAGCCTCCATCACGTTGGCTTTTGGAATAATCAATCCTTTGAAGCCCATTTCTCTTGCTTTAATTGCAATAGGCAGAACTCCTTTCACAGGCTGTAAATCGCCATTCAGAGAGAGTTCTCCCATAAGCATATATTGTGCTAACTTTTCGTTGGAAATTAGTTCAGCCGCCGCCATAATACTGATTGCCAAAGGCAAATCATAGGCTGCTCCTTCTTTCTTTATATCAGCCGGAGCCATATTGATTACAAGTTGTCTTCTCGGAAATTTAATTCCGTTGACCTGAAGAGCCGACACGATTCTCTCGTGACTCTCTTTTATTGCATTATCGGGTAACCCGACCAGAAAGAATTTTACACCTTGTGTACAATTTACCTCTATGGTTACAATAATTGCGTCCACTCCGTGGACAGCTGCTGCGAATGCTTTTACTAACATGGTATTAGACTATTGAGTTGGTTATTTTATAATCAGAGTGAGCAGATTCTGCTCATCGAAAATTTCGTTGGCTATTTGATGGAGTTCTTCTGAAGTAACAGATTCTATTCGTCTTTGAATCTCTTCCAGCGAATCGTATTTGTTGTATCTCAGAAAAGCTTTACCCATTCCCAGAGCCATATTTTCTTTATTTTCGTTTGCCACCACAAGCTGACCGTAAAGTTGTTTTTTTGCCGCATTCAGCTGTGACTCAGTGAGTGGTTGTTCCTTTAGTCTGTGCAGCTCACGCATAACCAGAGCGATCCCTTTTTTGTATTTCTTCTCATCCGTTCCGAAATAGATGGATATTACTCCGGTATCTGTGTAAGGTGTCAGATTTGATTCAACCGTATAAGCGATACCGCTTTTCTCTCTTAACGAAATATTCAGGCGGCTGTTCATTCCCGGTCCTCCCAGTATGTTGTTCAGAAGATAGATGGCTGATCTTCTCTTGTCATACATATCAAAACTTCTGCTACCGATCATCACATGTGCCTGATTGGTATCCATTTCCATGATTTGCTGATTATTGCCGAAGTTTAAAGGTTTTGGTGCAACCCGGTTAATAATTGCTTCAGAAATGGGCGTCGAAGATATATATTTTTCTAATAATTTTACGACATCTTCAATTTTGTTTCGCCCCATTGAGAAGAAAATCATATTGTTTGGTCTGTAAAGACGTTCAACAAACCGTTTGCAGCTATCACTGTCAAATGATTCAAGTGAATCTTCATCACCAAGAATATTATGTCCTAACTGATCATCTTTGAAAAGCAGATTTTCAAACTCATCAAAGATTAGTTCTGAAGGATTATCCTTGTATGAATTAATTTCGTCAATGACAATCTCAGCTTCTTTCTCAAGCTCATTTTCCGGATAAACCGAATTAAAAACCAGATCACACAGTAACTCAACGGCTCTTTTCAGCTCATTGCCCGGGAAAATAGAATAAATCAGTGTTTCTTCTTTACTCGTGTAAGCATTGAGCTCACCCCCAACACTTTCCATACGGTTATTGATATGGTACGATCTTCGTTTTTCAGTGCCTTTAAAGAGCATATGTTCAACAAAATGGGCCATTCCTTTTTCATCAGGAAGTTCATCTCTGGTACCTGCATTTACGGCAAATCCACAATAGGTAACGGGTGACTCGTTAAACTGATGTATGACCCGTAATCCGTTTGATAATATAGTAGTTTGATAACTCATATTCATTATTTTAGAATAAGACAAAGTTAAGATAATTAACTATATAAATATATTTCTAATCTTTCTTTTTATCTTTCCATTCTGTTTTTAATAATAGATGAATCACTACATTTGTACTATGGAAAAATTTGAATTAAATATTTTGGGATGTGGTTCTGCCATTCCTCTTGTTCGTCGTAATCCTTCTTCTCAGGTTATTAATCTGAGAGACAAACTTTATATGATTGATTGTGGTGAGGGAACGCAGGTTCAGATGCGTAAAATGAAACTAAGTAAGAACAGATTAAATCATATTTTTTTGTCACACCTTCATGGTGACCATTGTCTGGGACTAATTGGTTTAATTTCAACGATGGGAATGGTTGAAAACGGTGGAGAAGTTGTAATACATGCACATCCCGATGCCGAAAAGATATTCAGACCACATCTGGATTATTTCTGTGCAGATCTTCCGTTTAATGTTCGGTTTAATGGTATTGCACCGCAAAAACATGAACTGATTTTCGAGGATCGTTCATTAGAAGTATATTCAATTCCTTTGAAACACCGTGTTCCGAGTTGTGGTTTCCTGTTTAAGGAAAAAGAGAAATCCAGACATATTATTCCCGAAATGATAGCTTTCCATGAGGTTCCCCGTGCTTATTTGAATTTAATCAAAGGGGGAGCGGATTATGTGAAACCCGACGGCACTGTAATTCCAAACAAAATTCTGACTAAGAGCCCTGTTCCTGCCCGTAAGTACGCTTATTGTTCAGATACAGCATACTCGGAAAGAATAATTCCAATTATCGAAGGTGTTGATACCCTTTATCACGAAGCTACTTTTGCAGAAAGTGAAAAAGCACGTGCTAAGGAAACTATGCATTCTACAGCTAAACAAGCTGCGGAAATTGCTAAAAAAGCGAATGTTGGTAAGTTGTTGCTTGGGCACTACTCGGCGCGTTATCATGACTTAGCGCCGTTGCTTGAAGAAGCTAAAGCTGTTTTTAAAAATAGTCATCTTGTTCAGGACGGATATACTTTCAGAATATAGAAGAACACAATTTATTGATTTATGAGCAGAACTCATTCTTATGACAGAATTATAAAGTCAACTGGTATTTTTGGTGGAGTGCAGATAGTTACAGCTTTAGTTGGAATTATGAAGACAAAGATTGTTGCAGTTTTGTTAGGAGCCGAAGGTGTTGGTTTATATGGTTTATTGCAAAGTACAATCTCTATGATTAGTAGTTTGTCTAACGTAGGATTAAGCAATAGCGCTGTTAGAGAAATTGCTCAATATGATCAAAATGAAGATGGTCAGTCTATCGGCAGTACGATTGTTGTTATAAAAAAATGGGCATTGATCACCGGCGTATCAGGTTTGATTCTTACGATTGCTTTTTCCCCTGTCATAAGTGAGCTGGTTTTTGCGAATAAGTCATATACATTTAGCTTTATATGGCTCTCCTTGTCTATTCTTTTTGATCAGCTCTCAGCATCAAATATGGTCCTTCTGCAAGGACTACGTAAGTTAAACTATCTTGCTAAAGCAAACATAATAGGAAGCTTTGCCGGATTGCTTATTTCGGTTCCGTGTTTTTACTATTATGGAGAAAAGGGGATTGTGCCTGCATTACTTTTATCATCCTTTACTCTATTGATCCGATCATGGTATTACGCAAGAAAAGTCAGTTACGAGCATATTCATGTTTCATGGAAAGATCTGTGGAACTCAGGTGGCAACATGATGAAGCTGGGTGTTATACTGTCTCTTACCGGTTTAGTTGGTATGGGGAGCATGTATATTCTTCGTGTTTGGATCGGAAGAGAAATAGGTATTGAATATGTCGGCTATTATAATGCTGCATTTATGATTATTGAAGGCTATGTAGCGATGGTTTTCTCTGCAATGAGTACAGATTTCTTTCCGAGATTAAGCCAGATTCACACCGATAATATAGCTTGTCGCAAACTTATTAATGAGCAGTCGGAAGTTTCTTTGATCGTTATAACGCCCTTGCTGATGGTTCTAGCTGGTTTTTCTGAATTGATAATAACAATTCTTTATACCAGCTCATTTATACCGGCTGTTCCTTTGCTGCGTTTTGCAACACTTGGTGTTCTTTTTAAAGCCTTTGCTTTTCCTTTCGGATACATGTATATTGCAAAAGCCGATAAAAAAGTCTTTCTTATTAAAGAAGTCTTATCCTGGTCTTACATTGTGGTACTTTCTATAATCATGTATTACCTTTTTGGTACCACAGGTCTGAGTATTGGTTACGCATTAGGTTATTTATTCACCACGATTCAAACTCTGATATTAAATAAATACTTATACAAAATTGCGCCTGAACGAAAAGCGTTAGTCTTACTTTTATCGTCCTGTTTCCTATTGCTAAGTATATGTTTTATTCAGTTTATCGGGACTCCTGTTCTTCGATGTTTATTATCTGTGATATTAATAATTTTCAGTGTTATATATTCACTTTATGAGTTTAATAAACGGATGAATATAAAATTACTATTATCTAATCTAAGAAAAAAATGAGTATAAAGAGTGTATTAAAATCCAACAGGATTACAGCTCGTATAATCCTTTGTATACTGATTATCAGACACGATATTAAAGCTAAGTTGAATGTGTATAAGACCATCCGCCTGAACTTTAAATATTTCCCTTTTAAAACTGCTATTAAGTTTCCTATTCTTGTTTATGGAAAGTTAGAACTTCTAAATATGGGTGGCAGTGTTATTATTCAGGGTGATATAAAATCAAGGATGATAAAGATTGGATACAATTCAGATCAGTTTGTCGCAAGTAATACTTGTGGTTTATGGGATGTGAAAGGTCTCATTGTATTTAAAGGAAAAGCTATTATTAGTGTTGGGCCAACAATTAATGTAGATGAAGGTGCGCGATTGATTTTTGGAAATTGCATTTCATTAGGAGCAAAAGTAAAGCTACGAACATGGAATTCAATAATAATTGATGATTATTCAAGAATAGCCCTCGAGTCGCAGCTTTTTGATACAGACTTTCATTTGATCAGAAATATTGAAAACGGTAAGGTGTATAACTATTGTGCTGAAATTTATATAGGAAAAACATGCTGGATAGGTAATCGTTGTACCATAACGAAAGGGACGTATTTACCTGAAAGAACAATTGTTGCTTCAAACTCTTTATTAAATAAAGATTACGCGCAACTCTTGTCTAAACCATCTGTTATCGGAGGAATTCCGGCTAAGCTACTAAAGGAAAATATCGTTCGGATTTATGACTACAAATGCGAGCGTGAAGCAATTGCTTACTTTAAGGATAATCCTGCTGAAAACTCTATGGAAGGACAGTTTTGTAATACTGATTTACAGCAGGATTATAATGAAATACAGAAGTATTACGATTCTATTATTTAGATCTCCAGAATTCAAGATACTTAGCCGTTACAAGTTTATGATCGTGGTGCTTTCGGCTGAACCGGATAGACTGTTCAGATAACTTCTCAATGCGATCTGTGTTTAATATTATCTCTTCGAGATGATTAAACACATCCTCTTTTGTGGGTTTCACATTTATGATTGGTCTAAGTTCCTCTTCAAGCATGAGTTTGTACATTTCCTCTTCACCACCGCCAATGATAACCAGCCCCTGTGAAAGACCGAGAAGCCCGTTCATTCCCGGAGTATATGAATACAGCTGGTCAACCATAACATGAGAATCCTGTTGCATCAATTTATATTGTGCGTAAGGAACGGACTCAGCGAGATGGATAATACACTTATCCGGATATTTCTCTTTCAGCATGCAAAGAGCATCGTAAAAAACATCTGTCCCTTTAAGTTTATTCCTGTGCTTTTGTATACCGATAAAGAATTTTACAGGACTGTTCTTTTCTACTTTACGGATTCGGGAATCCGGGATATCACTAAAGTCTACAGGAAGAGGTATATAGGTAGCTTTTGAATGAAAATCAGTTGTATACGATACGTAATATTCATACAAACAAGCAATAATACCGTCACAAGTATCTGCTACAAAGTGGCTGTATTTTTTTGCTTCGTCTGACTGCCAGAAGGCTGTGTCTTCTTTTGGAATACCCAGATCAACAGGTGTATTCTTTATAAAGTAATCAGAGTATTCAAATGTTTTTTTGTCAAAGCAGGTCTTAATGTAGAAATAGTCGGTATTGAATGCACCTAAAAAAACCTTCGTATTTCTCTTTCGGATATATTTATAGATTAGCTTATTCCAGAACAATTTGAGATCAAACATGCACGGGTGTTTGATCTGAACGATATCATAATTAGTCATTTGAGGCAGGTGCATCAATATTCTGCACAGGTATATAACAGAGTCAATAAAACCATTGCTTTTACGTGTAATGTCAATGTCTCTGTCATTGTTCATCCAACCACTGCCATCAGATATGACAGTGACGCTATGTCCATAGTGACGTAGTCCTTTGGCCAGAGTATTGTGTAAATTGCTGCATTCACCCAGCAATAATATCTTTAATTTCTTTTTATCTTTTGTATCTGCCATATAGCAATCATGAATAATTTCTTCAAAATAAGTCTGGATCGAAGGCAATATATGTAATATTCTCCTTTATTCCAGTTGATAGAATGTTCTTTCAGAAAGTTTTGTTTTTCCTTTTTTATTCTATCCTGTGTTTTAAAGTCAGAGCTTATTCCATTCAGATCATATATAGCTACACTCTTGTTAACGACACTGTATGTCGCTTTATCTTTATATATCTTCTTGAATAAAAACTGCCAGTCAGCTGTAAGATCCGTTTCATTAAATCTGTCTTCCCTAAGCAGGCTGGTTCTTACAAAAGTTGATTGATGGCACACTCCATCATACAGATCATACTTGTTCATAAGACGGGGTAGCCTTTCGGTAAGTTTCAGGAATGAGTTATACTTCCATATAGAAGAGCATAAAATGAAATCCGTGTTCTTCAATTCACCGATAAGCTCCGCAAGACTAGTATTCTTGTTCCAGATATCTCCCGAATTGAGAAAGTAAATATAATCCCCTTTAGCCAAACGAACACCTTTATTCATTGCATTATAAATTCCACTGTCCCGTTCACTTATATGTGTATGAATAATGGATCTATATTCTTCAACAACATCAAGGCTACCATCTTTAGAGTCACCATCAATAATAATTAATTCTACCTGATCATTAATTTGATTTTTCAGGCTGTTTAGTGTTCTTTGTAATCCTGATTTGTTGTCTTTATTTATTGTTATGATTGAAAGAATCATATTTTGCGTAAGATTGATTTATAAACAGCTATTGTATCTTCTATGATTTGATCAGTATTATGTCTGAGCATAGCAGCTTCTCTTCCTTTTTGAGATAACTTTACAAGCAGAGATTCATTGTTCCTGAGTTCTGATATTGTATTTGCAATAGCATTTATATCTGTAAATAATATCCCCGTCTCACCTGATTCGATAAGAGAACCTGTGCCTCCACTATTGTTTGCAATAACCGGTACACCAAGTATTTGTGCTTCACATATACTGTTTGAACTGTTTTCAACATGCGACGGATGAAGATAGATGTCTCCTGACAGCAAAGTATCAATTATTTTATCTTCATCCTGGATGCCTTCAAGAATGATTTTTACTTTAGACAGTTTTGTTTGTTTCTTAAACAGATTTACGCATTCCGAGTCAGGTGTTAGTCCGATAATCCGCCACTCGATATTAAAAGTTATTTGTTTATCAAGTTGCTCTGCAATATTTAAAATCAGGTCATAGCCTTTGTATACGCGATCTGAAATGACAGACGATATCCGTAGCAGATTCTCTTTGGGATTACAGATCCATTTTTCTGATTTGTAGAAAGGTTCTCTGAGTATTTCGTTGATATGAAAATACTCAATATCAGGGTTTATCTTCTTGAGATAAGCTTTGTCAAAAGCGGTTCGACCGGCACAATAGTTTGACTGACAAAGCCATTTATCTTCTCTTTTTGCTGCAAGTCTCAAAGCTTTATTTTGGTGCAGGTAGGATATCCCCCAGATAAGAGCTTTTGGTTTACGTGCAGATCTGATGAAAAGTTTGATCCGTGAAGAGCTGTTACTCAGCATTTCAGGATAATATTTCAAGTACCAGTAACTTGCCAGCCCTTGAATATGAACAAGTATATTCTTGTATCCGTATTTTAGTAACTCAATACCATACCATTCGCTTCCGAATACATGGATAATATCCGGATTTATACCGGCAATAGCATCATTTAAATGCTTTATGTTCTTTTTACTTTCCCATAAACCAAGTTGTCTTGGTATAACATTGAATAGCTTAAACTCATAAGTGAGCATATTTTTGACTGGTATATGAGTAATTTTGCCATTCTTCTGAACTGTTTGCTTTACACGTGAGTTGTAGATCACGTATATCTCATCTACCTCTTTTGATCCGGCAAGACAAATTATAAACGAGTCAATCCAGCCTCGTCCGTTATATTCTCCTTTATTTCCGAGCATAACAGGAGGCGTATCTGTAAGAATAGCAATTTTCATCTTATATCTTTAAATCTTTGAGTAACCGCACATAAATATCTATTCCTTCACGAATCTCTGATTTGCGGATGTATTCATCCGCCGTATGACTTCGGGCAGAGTCGCCGGGACCTATTTTTACTGATGTAAACGGCATTCTTGACTGATCGGAGAGCGTTGGTGAGCCAAAGCATTCCAGTCCCAGAATACGCGCACGTTCTACAAACGGATGATTAAGCTGAATACCTGATGAGTTTAAACGGAAAGATCGCGCTTTTAACTCACATGGAATTTCACGCTGTAAATACTCGAAAGCTTCTTCGTTTGTGTAGCATTCATTTGTTCTCACATCAAGCGTGAAGTTGAAACGGTCAGGTACTACATTGTGCTGACTACCTGCCTGCACGACTGTCATTGTTGTTTTTACCTCACCCAGAAGCGGAGAAACTTTCGGGAAACGAAAGTCTTTAATTTTCTCAATTACCGGCAGCGCTTCGTAGATTGCATTGACGCCCTCGTTACGGGCTGCATGACCGGCTTTGCCTTTCACATAACCATCAATAACAACTAATCCTTTCTCAGCAATAGCGAGTTGCATACGTGTAGGTTCGCCAACAACAGCCAGATCTATATAGGGTAGGAGAGGAATGACTGACGCGATTCCTTCTTCTCCCGAAACTTCTTCTTCGGCCGTAGCTGAATAGATCAGGTTAAATGGCAATTCCTTCTGACGAAGTAACAGGAAAGCTCCGAGAAGGGATACGACAGAAGCTCCTGCGTCGTTGCTTCCTAACCCCCACAGAATATCATCGTCTTCCTCTGCTCCATAAGGATCTTTTGTCCAGTCAGAAGAGGGTTTTACGGTATCGATATGTGAATTAAGCAGAATTGTCTTTTTATTCTGATCATAGGGATGAGCGTATGCCCACAGGTTATTACCGCTTCTTTCATACGAGAGCCTAAAATCGTTGAAATGCTTTTCGAGCAAGCTAACAACATCCTTTTCATTCCGGCTTAATGAAGGAGTTTTAATCATCTCTTTCAGTAAGTCCAGAACCCGATAATATACTTCATCTTCACACATAATCATCCTTTATTTTAGATTCATAAAATAACTTCTTTCTTCGGGCGTGAATCGTTCGATTGCATACCTGAGAGATGTTCTGGATAGTTTACCTATGTTGTCTGTCAGAAACACTTTCAGCAGCTCTTCATCCTTTTTACCAGTTTCGCGAAGTACCCAGCCTACCGCTTTGCGCATTAAGTCTTCCTTGTCGTTCAGTAATATTTCGCAAAGAGCGAATGCATCTTTCAGATCGTTGTTTCTGACAAATGCAAGCGTGGTGATAACTGAAACACGTCTTTCCCAGAGAATATCACTTTCAGCCAGTTTGTACAGCATGCTACGGTCTCTTTTTTCGAGATATGCACCTACAATCTTAGGAGCTGAAAGATCGACCAGATCCCAGTTATTAACATATTGAAGATTCTTCATATACATGTTGAAAACGGCTTCCTGTTCTTGTGATCTTTTATTCTTATATCTGAATATCAGGATCTCAAGCGCACATAGTCTGCATTCGTGTTCTTTGCTCTGAAGGAGGGTTTCTACGTCTGTTAATGCTATATGTTGATAACTTTTAGCCGCCTTTCTGGTTTCCGGAACAGGGATTCCCAGAAAGATATCCCCTGCGCCGTATTCCCCTTCTCCGGTTTTGAAAAAACGCTGAAGTATGTTTCTTTTTTCTTCGTTAGCTAAAGCGTAAAGCGCCTTTTTAACGTCTTCAAAAGTATCCATATTTTCTGATTATTCGCTTAACACTGCTTTAATATTCTCAGCCCACACCTCGTATCCTTTTGGCGACAGGTGCAACTGATCACGTCCATATAAATCGGTTTTCAAAGCACCGTTGCTCATCGTAAACCAGCTGGTCGGATCAATATATTTTACATTAGCCGGCAGAGACATTTTAGAGATATTATGCTGAGTTTCGATAACACTCTGACGGAGCGGCGAAGTCGGGTCTGCATTTGCCGGAAGCGGTCCGAAAAGAACAATGCGGCTGTTTGGAAAACGCACGCTCAGCTCTTCTACGCAAAGCTTAATTCCTTCTGCAACTTCATCAGGTGTGTTGCCCATATTATTAAGATTGTTTACCCCAAGGGTAAGCACAATATTTTTTGCCTCTGATTGCTCATATACTCCCTGCTTAATTCGCCAGAGAATATGTTGAACCTTGTCTCCGGCGATACCGGCACATTCCCATTTAAGATCCCCGAAGTTAGCATCAGCAGCATTTTTGCCCGGTTTATAACTGATCAGTTCTCTGTTCCCTCCAAATCCCTGAGTGATTGAATTTCCAATAAGGAGCAGATCGAGTTTCTTGCTTCCTGTAAGCTGGTTTATCTCTTCATTTACTTTATGCCAGTCGGCACCCTCTTTCCATCCCGTGGAGCTGCGGAATTCTGTTCCGTAGATAGGGGTAGCGGCTGAATTAAGACTATCGTTATTTTCAATAGCTTTATAGATATTCCATGCGATCAGACTGTTTCCAAGTGAAGTCGGCTGATAGTGTTTATCCACAAAAGGATTACGGCACGGAACAATAGAGTCACTTTTAATAAACGTGCAGTTCTTGCCTGCCAGTTCGCTGTTCACCACATTGATAAACGAGTGATATTCGCTGAATGGCTCTATTTTATCTGTCGGATTGATAAAGATATATTGTTTGTCTGGTGCAACTTTGAACAGCTCTTTATGAAATCCTGAGATTTCACGCATCAGTTTTTTGTATTTGATCCCCTTGCTCTCTATTTCGTTCTGACTTCCGGCTTCCCAGATAATAATATCCGGATTATATGCCGTTACAGAGTCCGTAATATGCGATTGCATATAAAATAATCCATCGGGAAAACAGATTGTTTTGATCTCTACATTATTATTTGACAAAGCTTCTAGTTGTGCTGTATACAAGTTTTTATCTTTACTTACAACCTCATTCCCCCGGGTCATGTCATTACCGAAAACGAGAATTTTTTTTGGCTGTGCCTCTGTGCCTGAACATATTGCCTGAAATGCAAAAAAGAAAAAGAATATCTTCTTCATGGGTAGTCTTAATTTGTTTTCTAATAGCGCAAAAATAGTTATTATTAAATGCATTCCAATCTTTTATTACTTGATTAACTGTAAGATGATGTCATATTTATCAAAATAGCATACCTTTGTATTCTAAATAAGATTTGAAAACAATGGTGCAAATAGGTAATTACAATACGCTTGAAGTCGTGAAAGAACTTGACTTCGGTATGTATCTCGACGGTGGTAAACTGGGCGAGATTCTTCTGCCGGTACGATATATTCCTGAGGGACTATCGGTAGGAGATAAGGTTGAAGTGTTTATTTATCTCGATTCGGAAGACCGATTGATTGCAACAACCGAGAAGCCTTATGCCCGGGTAGGAGAATTTGCTTTTCTGAGAGTAACTTCTACTAACCGCTTCGGTGCTTTTATGGACTGGGGATTGATGAAAGATTTGCTTGTGCCTTTCCGCGAACAGAAACTGAAGATGATGGACGAACGTTCGTATATCGTCTATGTTTATCTGGATCAGGAGTCGCAACGTATTGCTGCTTCGGCTAAGATTGAGAAATATCTGGATAATGTGCTCCCTGATTATGAATTGAATCAGGAAGTGGATATACTTGTTGCTTCACGTGCAGAGATCGGATTTAAAGTGATTGTGAATAACTTGCATAGCGGTATGCTTTATTACAATGAGATCTTTACCGATGTGCAGGTAGGTGATACTTTCAAAGCGTATGTGAAGAATGTACGTGATGATCTGAAGATTGATGTGTCGCTTCAGCCTATTGGCTACGAACAACGCATTGATCCTCTTACTGAAGATATTTTGAAAGCTCTTGAAGAAAACGATGGCTTTATTCCGGTTTCGGATAAATCACCGGCTGATCTGATCGAAGATTACTTTGAGTGCAGCAAGAAGTCGTTTAAAAAGGCAGTAGGAGCTTTGTACAAGAAACGCGAGATTGAAATTAAAGAAGACGGGATTTATCTCGTGAAGAAATAATAGTCCGTTAGTCGGGATTACATCAGATAGAAAAGGATCGTAAGCAGTTGTGCTTTACGATCCTTTTTCGTTTTAAGGAGCCTGTTTAAGCGTATTTTCGTGCCGGCATATATGTATTATTAATTTGTGATATACGGCTGGTTAAGTTTTTTCAAAGCGGAAATAACTTCATTTGCAAGCAGGATTAATTTGCAGGTTGTACAGCTCCTTCCAAGGATCTGTACAGATCCTTTTTTATTCATACGTTCAAATGCAATTAATCGTAAGGGCGGTTAAAATTATTCTTACGTTTAAAGGAAGATATATTTACGTATTTCACGGTGCGCATGAACGTATCTTGTTTCGCTATTATAAGTAAAGGCAGAAGTAATACATCGGGTGTATTTACTTCTGCCTTTATCGTTTTAATCAAAGCAGGGAGACTATTTCCCTATAATGATACGTTTTATCTCGTGCAGTTTATTCAATGCTTCGATTGGTGTGAGATTATTGATATCAATGTTCTTGATTTCATCTCTGACCTGGCTTAATACCGGATCATCCAGCTGGAAGAAGCTCATCTGATAAGCTCCGTCGGAAGCGGTTTTAGCTGCTTTTTTCTTTGTGCTCTTTTTGCTTTCGGCGATTTCGCTTTTGCGATTGTCGCTTTCAAGCTGAACAAGAATATCATCAGCTCTTTTTACGATACTTTGCGGCATTCCTGCCATTTTAGCCACATGGATACCGAAGCTGTGTTCACTTCCTCCTCGTACTAACTTACGCAAAAAGATCACTTTATTTTCAACTTCACGTACCGATACGTTGAAGTTTTTGATTCTTTCATAAGTCTTTTCCATCTCATTCAACTCGTGGTAGTGAGTGGCAAAGAGCGTTTTTGCTTTCGCTTTCGGATGTTCGTGAATATATTCGACGATAGACCAGGCAATAGATATACCATCATACGTACTTGTTCCTCGTCCTAACTCATCGAATAGAATCAGACTTCGTTCCGATACGTTATTCAGGATGTTGGCAGCCTCGTTCATTTCTACCATGAATGTAGATTCACCCATAGAGATGTTGTCGGAAGCACCAACGCGTGTGAATATCTTATCTACCAATCCGATTTTAGCGCTGGTTGCCGGTACGTAACAACCGATTTGTGCCATAAGCGTAATGAGTGCTGTTTGTCTGAGCAATGCCGATTTACCCGCCATATTAGGTCCGGTAATCATAATTACCTGACACGAATCGTTATCTAAATACAGGTCATTGGCAATATAGCTTTCGCCCATTGGCAGCTGCTTTTCGATTACGGGATGTCGTCCGTCTTTGATATCAATGATCAGTGATTCATCGATCACCGGTCTGATGTATTTATTCTCAATAGCAACTTTGGAGAAGGATAAAAGACAGTCTAAACGGGCAATCAGATTCGCATTTTGCTGAATAGCACCAATATAATCGGCAAGACCACATACCAGATCATTGAACAAGCTGGTCTCAAGAGCAAGAATCTTTTCTTCAGCACCGAGGATTTTTCCCTCATACTCTTTCAGTTCCTGGGTGATATATCGCTCGGCATTAACAAGAGTCTGTTTACGAATCCATTCTTCAGGAACTTTATCTTTATGTGTATTCCGAACTTCAATGTAATAACCAAATACGTTATTGTAGCTGATCTTCAGACTCGTTATACCTGTCTTTTCAATTTCGCGCTGCTGAATCTGTATCAGATAATCTTTACCTGAGTATGCAATTCGGCGTAATTCATCAAGCTCTTCGCTCACGCCCTGAGCAATAACGCCTCCGCGGTTAAGCAGTGAAGGGGGATCCTGTTGTAGTTCGCGTGATATTTTGTCGCGTATAAGTGCACAGGTATTAAGTTGTTCGCCTATTTTAGCCAAACTTATGTTCCTGGATTTCATACAGGCTTCTTTAATCGGTTCGATAGCCGTTAGAGCAACTTTAAGCTGTACGACCTCCCGTGGATTAACTCTTCCGACAGCCACTTTAGAGATAATCCTTTCCAGATCGCCAATGAGAGAGATTTGCTGCTCCAGAAGATCACGCAAATCGGGCTCACGGAAAAGATCCTCAACCACATTCAGCCGGTCTTCAATCGGACTTTTATCTTTAAGAGGAAAAACAATCCAGCGCTTTAGCAGACGCGCACCCATTGGGCTGATTGTTCTGTCCAGAATGGATAGTAAGCTTTTACCTCCTTCGGCAATCGTATCAATAAGCTCAAGACTCCGAACTGTAAATTTATCCAGACGCACATAGCGGTCTTCTTCAATTCGCGACAGAGAGGTAATGTGTCCAATCTGAGAATGCTGAGTAATATCCAGATAGTGCAGAATTGCACCCGAAGCAATAATTCCGTTTGTAAGATGCTGTACTCCGAAGCCTTTCAGACTTTTTGTTTCAAAATGTTTAAGCAGACGGTCTTTAGCTGCTTCATCAGTAAACATCCAGTCGTCCAGTTCAAATGTGAAATATTTAGATCCGAAAGCTTCCTCGAATTGTTTTCTGCGGCTTCTTTCAAACAGAATTTCTTTAGGAGAGAAATTATTTAACAGCTTATCGATATAGTCTACCGATCCTTCTGCTGTCAGAAATTCACCGGTAGAGATATCAAGAAAAGCGATACCGCATACATTCTTTGCGAAATGTACGGCTGCAAGGAAATTATTCTCTTTATGGTTAAGTATATTATCGTTTATAGAAACACCCGGAGTTACCAGTTCGGTAATTCCTCTTTTAACTATTTTCTTTGTTTGTTTAGGGTCTTCCAGTTGTTCGCATATAGCAACGCGTTTTCCGGCTCTTACTAATTTAGGTAAGTAAGTGTCTAATGCATGATGCGGAAAACCTGCTAATTCAACATACGAAGCAGAACCATTAGCCCTGCGGGTCAGGGTAATGCCCAGAATCTCGGCCGAGTCAATTGCATCTTGCGAGAACGTCTCGTAGAAATCTCCTACACGAAATAAAAGTATTGCATCGGGGTGCTTTGCCTTCATTTCGTAGTACTGTTTCATCAATGGGGTTTCAACTACTGTTTTTGCCACGTTGAAAGTGTATTTAGTGGTAATTTATTATTCTTTAATTCTGTGAGATACAAAGATAGAGAATATTATTCTGAAACTGAAAAAGCCTTTTTCAAATTATTTTATCTCTTAATGTCTCATATCCCGTCAATTATGTTTATTCTTGTAACGAAAACTGCTAACAGAATATTTAGATGAACGATTTTTTCAGATTCACCAAGTATAAACTTGTATTGAGCTATCTGCTGTTTTTTGCGATAACGATAGCTGCCACCTATTTCATTTACGAAAAATCCAAATCTCTGGCCTCTCCTTCAACCGAGGAGGCCCAGATCAGACAAAAATCTCATCTGGTAAATGGTATTTTGCTTAACCTGTTCAGGATTGAGGAGATGAGTCGTCGTACAATAATTCATTCCAAAGCCAATACTCAGGAAATGAAATCGATAAATACACTGGTGTTAGGTACCAATGTATATCTGGATTCATTGATTTCAATGACTGATAAAGAGCATCAGCATGAACGATTGACGAGCATTAAGCTTCTTCTGAGTCAGAAACAGAATAATATCAACACCCTTGTCAGTTACATTGAAGGAGTAAAACCCGATTCGATGTACCGGAAGAGTATGAACGATATTCTTGACGTAACAAATGATAACAAGGAAAATATCAACGTTGTGCAGCGTGAGGTTGTGAAATACGATACGTTAACGATTAAGCCTAAAAAGAAAAAGTTTTTTCAGCGTATAGCCGAAGTGTTCTCGCCTTCAAAACAGGACTCGCTCACTCAGATTGTATCTAGTGTGAAGCTAAAGTCCGATACGGTTGTAGGCGGAATGGTTAGTACGAAAGATACTGTTCAAAAGGCTTTTTCTAAGCTTATAAAAGACATTCGTACGGAACAGGAAGTTGCTCGTAAAGAGGTGCTTCTGCGGGAGAAAAGACTTGCGGAAAGTAATCAGCAACTTACCAATACGATCAATCAGTTGCTTTTTGAGTTCGAAGAGGAGGAGATTCAGAATACGTTGCAGGAGGTTGAGGCTTCACACGTGGTTCTGAAGGAGATTGTGCTGATTGCCATACTGATGACTTTGATTGCTTTCGTTATCGGTCTTATATCCTTGATTTTTATTACGCGTGATATTACACGAAGTCAGCGTTACCGAAAGGAGCTGGAGAGTGAGAAAGCTCTTACGGAAAACTTGCTGAAATCAAGAGAACAACTGATTCTCAGTATCACGCATGATATTAAATCGCCTTTGAATTCAATTTTGGGTTACCTTCAGATTATACGTGAAGGAGGTGCCTGTGAGCAGGATATGGTTCATAATATGATGAGTTCTGCTAATCATATACTTGATTTGGTGAATTCGTTGCTTGATTATAACCGCCTTGAAAAAGGTATTATAGAGAAGAAGGATATTCCGTTCAATGCACGTACATTATTTCAGGATATCTTCCTGAGCTTTGAGCCGGCAGCACATGCTAAAATGCTTGCATTTGATCTGAATATGCAGGACGATATAGATTCTTTTCAGGGTGATGATTTCCGAATTCGTCAGATCACAAGTAATCTGCTTTCGAATGCAATTAAATATACCGACAGCGGGTGCGTGTCTCTTACTGTTAACTGGGAGAAAGAGTCGGAGGATAATGGTACTCTTTTGATAAAGGTTTCGGATACGGGACGAGGATTGAATGAGGTTGAGAAAGAGCAGATCCTGCTAGAATTCTGCAGACTGGCTGATCATAAGAATATTGAAGGATTAGGTCTGGGGCTTTCAATAACACAGAAACTAATTGCGCTGCTTGGGGGAACACTTCGAATAGATTCGATGATTAATGAAGGAACGGATTTTGTAGTTTCTATTCCTTTGATTCGTGTTGACAGTGTTACCGGTGATGTATACAGTCCGGATAGTTGTATCAATGTGCTTAGTAAGCACTTATTCCATATTTTACTGATTGATGATGATTCTATTCAATTGAATATGGTAAAGATGTTGCTTGAGAAGAGAGGGTACAATGTTACGGCAACGCTTGATCCGAAGCAGGTGATTCCACTGTTGGGAAGTAATCATTTTGATTTGCTGATTACAGATATTCAAATGCGTGATATGTCGGGTCTGGAGCTTGTGGAGAATGTTCGTAAGATCTATCCGAAATCTGCATCGGATCCGTTACGGATTATTGCATTGTCCGGTATTTCTTATATGAATGAGCAGGAGCTCGTTAAGCTTGGTTTTGATGCGATGATCAGTAAGCCGGTGTCTACAGAAAAATTGCTAGGAAAGATTCATTCGATATTAAAGCAGGACAAAGGTGCTTATGATCTGGGTGACCTTATAAAGTTTGCATCGGGCGATACGGAGTTGGAGCGTGAACTTATTGATACGTTTATATCAGAGTCAGTACAGAATATCACACAGTTAAAACTTGCTTTTGAACAACAGGATTCAGAGTCTTTGCGTGGGATAGCGCATAAGATGAAAAGTGGTTTCAAAATGATTCATGCAGACCGGATAGCAGATATTCTATTTGGTATAGAAAAAGATAAATACCAGTCAAAGGAACTGCAGGGTATTGTTGACGATCTTATAAGGCAAATGGAAGATTTGCTGAATGATATCAGAAATAAATAGTGCTTCTGTCCTTTCTGTGGTGCCAATTCCACAAAAAAGTGTGGAGATATTACACATGTGTGGAATAAATTCCCACACTTATGCTCCTTGTGGTATTAAGTATATGCTTATTTAAATCTCATTATATCAGTTAGTTATTGCTGTTTTTAAGTCAGTGTCTCATTTTTGGCACGATTTTTTCACTATAATAGATCAGACAGACAACAACAAACATTTAGTAGTTAATAAGGAGACTCTCGTCGGGGAGAGTCTCCACTAAATGGAGATTTGTCGAAACAAGATAAAAAAGTAAACCGATATAACTAAACTAAGATATAATAGATTTAATTTGCACAATTAAAGATGATTCTTTCGTTTTGGAAGATATGATCGAACTGTTCTGTATTAAGACAAAGGAAGGGAGTCCGTGAGGATTCCCTTTTTTAGTATGTGTAATTTTAGCAGGAAGTGTGGATCTTTTTTTCATATCAGCCCTTATCGAATTATATATTGCTTAATCTTTTACAAAAAATTAATACCTTTGTCGAAACAGAATAGTTTAAAGGATGAATGAAATACTTATAGTTGAGGACGATTTAATGTTCTCGAAGGTATTGAATGTCTGGCTTACGAGAAAAGGTTTTAGCGTGACTGCTGTTTCATCAGTCAGAGAAGCCAGACATTTATTATCCGCGAAATCTTTCGAATTAATTCTATCTGATCTGAAACTTGCAGATGAAGATGGAATTGATCTGTTAAAGTGGCTTAATGAAAAGTCACTTCAGACACCTGTAATCATGATGACCGGTTTTGGCGGAGTAGAATCTGCTGTACAGGCAATTAAATTGGGTGCGAAAGATTATGTAGAAAAGCCGTTTAATCAGGATATTTTCTTTCAAAAAATAGAAGAGGCTTTAAGTGCTTCACGCGAACCACTGGAAAGCAATTTAGTTTTACCGGATGATTCAGTTCTCTCAGACAATCAGCTTATTGAATTTGACGACAGGTCATTTATGATGGGACGAAGCGATGCGTCAAAGCAGCTTTATGAACGAATACGTCTTGTTGCCCCAACGAATATGTCTGTCCTTATCCTTGGATCAAGCGGAACAGGAAAGGAGCATATTGCGCGCTTAATTCATGAGCAAAGCAGCCGTAAGAACAAACCTTTTGTTGCAGTTGACTGCGGCGCTATTCCCCGCGATATTGCAGGTAGCGAACTGTTTGGTCATGTTAAAGGAGCTTTTACCGGAGCTTTACAAGATAAAAAGGGTTGTTTTGAACTGGCTAACGGGGGTACTATCTTTCTGGATGAGATTGGTAATCTGAGTTATGAGATACAGGTACAACTACTGCGCGCTTTGCAGGAGAGAGTTATCAAGCCCGTTGGTAGCGGTGATGTTGAAATACCTATAGACATTCGGGTTATAGCTGCCACTAACGAGCAATTAGATACTGCAATAGAGGAGAAGAAGTTCAGAGAAGACTTATATCATCGTGTGAGTGAATTCTCTCTATCCGTTCCGGATTTGAAAGACAGGGGAGAGGATATACTTATGTTTAGTAAATTCTTTTTGAATGATTCAAACAGGGAACTTCAAAAGCAGATATCAGGATTCTCGAATGAAGTAAATGAGGCTTTTCTGTCTTATAACTGGCCAGGTAACCTCAGAGAGATGAAGAATGTCATTAAGAGTGCTACTTTGCTATGTCAGTCGGATCTGATTGAGCGCACAGACCTTCCGGAGAAGCTATTTGTTACAGCTCAAAAAGATTTGTCAGCTTTTCAGCTTAAGAACGAAACAAATGAGAAGCTGCTTATTGAAGAGGCTCTTCGTCAGACAAACAATAATAAATCTAAGGCTGCAACTTTACTGGGAATTGATAGAAAGACACTTTATAATAAGCTGAAATTATACAACATACAATGAGATCATTTTGATATATAATAAAAAAAGCTGAGCAATTGCGCTCAGCTTTTTTTGTTATATCAGTATTAATGTGCCTCAAGCCAGTTATCTCCAAAGCTGGAATCTGCAATTAATGGTACAGAAAGCGGATAGGCATTCTGCATTTCTTCAATTACAATTTGCGCAACACGTTCCTTCTCATCAGGATATACATTGAAGTTTAACTCATCATGCACCTGAAGGATCATTTTGGATTTCAGCTTTTCTTCTGAAAAACGTTTATAGATCCGGATCATAGCTATCTTGATTATGTCGGCAGCCGATCCCTGAATAGGAGCGTTGATAGCATTACGTTCTGCATAGCCTCTTACGATAGAGTTTCCTGAGTTGATGTCAGGAAGCATACGCTTGCGATGTAGTATGGTTTCAACATAACCTTTTTGTTTTGCCTCCTGAATTACGCGATCCATATACTCTTTCACTTTCGGATATGTGGCAAAGTATCCATCGATAAGCTCTTTTGCTTCTCCTCTCGCAATAGTAAGCCTTTCAGCTAATCCGAATACACTGATACCGTAGATAATGCCGAAATTGGCTGTTTTTGCCTTTCTGCGCATATCTTTGGTTACGTCTTCGTTCGGTACCTTGTAGATCTTTGCAGATGTAGCGGTATGGATATCTTCATTGTTAAGGAATGCTTCCATCATATTCGGATCCTGACTCAGGTGTGCCATAATGCGAAGTTCAATCTGCGAATAATCGGCAGAGAAGAACAGGCATCCGTTATCCGGAACAAATGCGCGTCTGATTTCTTTTCCTTCTTCATCCCTGATCGGAATATTTTGCAAGTTCGGATTACTTGAACTTAGCCTTCCGGTAGCCGTTACTGTCTGATTAAACGATGTGTGAATCTTTCCTGATTCAGGATTAATCAGTTCAGGTAAAGCGTTGATATAGGTACTCAATAATTTCTTTATACCTCTGTATTCAAGAATCTTTCCGATGATCGGGTGTTTAGCTCTAAGCTTCTCAAGCACTTCTTCGGATGTTGAGTATTGTCCTGTTTTGGTCTTCTTTGCTTCCTCGTCAATTTTCATAACTCCAAACAGAACTTCTCCTACTTGTTTAGCTGAAGAGATATTGAATTCCATGCCGGCCATTTCATGAACCTCTTTCTCAATATCGCAGAGATGGTCTGTGAGTTTCTGAGAAGATATCTTTAATGCCTCAGTATCTACTCTTACTCCGATCATTTCCATGTCGGCAAGCACAACCATCAAAGGCATCTCTATTTCACGAAACAGGTCATAGAGTCCTTCATCCTGTAGAGCTTTTCTGAATATTTTTTCAAGACGCAGGGTAACATCGGCATCCTCACAAGCGTAATCCTTAACATGATCCGGGTGAAGGTCACGCATTGATTTTTGGTTTTTACCTTTCGGTCCGATCAGTTCATCAATGTGGATAGTCTTGTAATTCAGATATACCTCTGCCAGATAATCCATATTGTGTCTTTGTTCCGGCTGAAGCAGATAATGGGCAATCATTGTATCGAATAACTCACCTTTTACCTGTACTCCATATTTTGCCAGAACAATAATATCGTATTTGAGATTTTGTCCTACTTTCTCAATAGTCTCGTTTTTGAACGCATTTAAAAGCGGAGCTATCAATTTCTTCGCTTTTTCCTTGTCTGCAGGAACCGGTATATAAACAGCACTGTTTTCTTCAGTCGAAATACTAATTCCTACCAGCTCTGCCAGAATCGGATCAATATTTGTCGTTTCAGTGTCAAAACAGAATTTTTTTGATTTTTCCAGCGAACGTGCAAAATCTGCTATAAGTTCCTCTGAGTCAAGTAAGTTATATGCTGTTTTGCGGTTTTCTAATGCCTCATAGCTCGTTTCTTTTTGAACAGCTGAATCCTCGGCTTCAAATACGTCAAAGAGAGAGCCTTGGGCATTAATAATAATAGGTTTCTTTTCTACATTATTTAACACTCGCGATTTTATATTGCGAAATTCAAGCTCTTCGAAAACTTTTGATAGTTTTTCTTCGTTAAAGTTTCCGAGGGTAAGTTTTTCTTCATCGAATGTTAATGGAATGTCCGTTTTGATTGTTGCAAGAAATTTTGAAAGCTTAATCTCTTCGATATTGCTTTCAACTTTTGTTTTTATTGCACCTTTCAATTTATCAGTATTGGCAAGCAGGTTTTCAACAGATCCAAATTCTGCAATCAGTTTTTGAGCTGTTTTTTCACCAACACCTTTACATCCAGGAATATTATCTGACGCGTCACCCATTAATCCGAGAATATCAATTACCTGGAGTGGAGTCTCTATTCCGAACTTAGCTTTTACAGCTTCGACGTCAAGAGTCTCAATTTCCTTACCCGATGTTTTAGGGCGGTATATGTAAATATGATCTTCGACTAACTGAGCATAGTCTTTGTCAGGTGTCATCATATATACATCATATCCTTTAGATTTGGCAAGTTTGGACATGGAGCCGATAACATCATCAGCTTCGTAGTTCGCAACTTCCAATATAGGGATATTGTATGCGTCCAGAATTTCTTTAATATAAGGGACAGCTATTTTAATTCCTTCCGGTGTTTCTTCCCGCTGAGCTTTATAGGGTTCGTAAAGTTCATGTCTGAATGTGCCACCTTTGGGATCAAAAGCTACAGCTATATGCGTTGGATTCTCTCTTTTAAGTAAGTCCTCAAGCGTGTTGACAAAACCAAATATGGCAGATGTATTCATCCCCTTGGAGTTAATTCGGGGCGTGCGGATAAATGCATAATATGCTCTATATATCAGGGCGTATGCATCAAGTAGATATAGACGTTTATCTTGATTCATATTTGTGATCTTTGTCTGTAAAGATACAACTATTTTATTACTTTTGTCGTTAAATCTCTTTTTATGGATATTTTGAACGAAATAAAACAGACTGTTAGTGAGGAGCTTTCGCTCTACGAAATACAATTGGCAGAGGCTCTTCATTCGGATAGTGCTTTGCTGACAAGCGCAGTGGACTGCTTTTTGGCAAAAGAAGGGAAAAATATTCGTCCTTTACTCGTATTGTTAGCAGCTAAGTCCGTGTTTGGAATTATAAAGCCACAGACTATTGCAGGAGCTATATCTTTAGAGCTGCTTCATAATGCAAGTATTATTCATGATGATGTTGTTGATGACACAAATGAACGCAGGGGAAGAGCTTCTCTGAATGCTCAGTTTTCGAATAAAATTGCAGTACTTACGGGCGACTTTTTCTTATCTACGTCATTGCGTAAGGGAACTGAAACGGAGAGCATGGAAATTATGAAAGTAATCTCTATGATTGGGCAAGAGCTGGCTGCAGGAGAAATAGAACAGCTTAGCTTAGCTCAAAGTACAGATTTCTCGGAAGAAAAGTATTACTCTGTTATTGATAAGAAAACTGCATCTCTGATGCGTGCCTGTATGAAGATAGGTGCAATTTCCGTTTGTGCTTCTGAAGAAATTATTGCCGCATTGACCCGTTTCGGGAAATACCTTGGGTTATGTTTTCAGATCAAAGATGATATCTTTGATTATTTTGATGATAAACAGATCGGTAAACCAACAGGTAATGATATAAGAGAAGGAAAGGTAACACTACCTTTGATATATGCTTTACTGAATGCAAAAGATGAACAGAGTAGGGAAGAGGCTATGGAGATAATTCGGATTTCGGATTATTCTTCTGAGAACATCCGCTTTCTGATTGATTTTGCTAAAGCGAATGGAGGTATTGATTATGCCGAATCGAAAATGCTTGCGTTACGCGAACTTGCCGTACAATCTCTCGATATTCTTGCGAATTCTACGTCAAAAGATTTACTGATTAAACTACTCGATTATGTAATCGACAGAAATAAATAAAAAAAGGTGATCAATTTGATCACCTTTTTTTATTTGTCTTATCAGAAGAATTTTGTTTCTGTTTCAAAGATTTCTGTTAGCAGGTTATTTGCAAGACGGCTTGCTCCAAGACGGAACATCTCGTTGTTTAACCACTCTTCGCCTAAGATCTCTTTTACGATGCAGTAGTAACCTAAAGCATCTTCTGTAGTAACGATACCTCCTGCAGGTTTGAATCCAATCATTTTTCCTTCTTTTTCGTAGAATTCTTTGATCGCCTGACACATTACGTATGCAGCTTCCAATGTTGCTGCAGGTTCCATTTTACCTGTTGATGTTTTGATGAAGTCAGCTCCTGCAAAAATTGATAGTAAAGAAGCTTTTTTGATCATTGATGCACTTTTTAAAGCTCCTGTTTCAAGAATAACTTTCAAATGTGCTTCTCGGCATGCTGCTTTGATTTCAGAGATTTCTTCACACATTTCTTCGTATTCTCCGGCAATCATGTTACCTACATTGATAACAATATCGATTTCGTTTGCTCCGTCAGCTACTGTAAGAGCTGTTTCGGCAACCTTTACCTCTGTAAATGTCTGAGATGAAGGGAAGCCTGCTGATACCACTGCAATATTCACATTGCTAACTTCAAGATTAGAGCTAACTACAGCCGCCATGTTAGGATAAACGCAAATTGCTGCTACGTTAGGTAGTTCCGGATGTTCGTTCTCAAAGTCATTTACTCGCTGAGTAAATTTAGCAATATGTTCAGTTGTATCAGTTGTGTTCAAAGAAGTCAAATCGATACAATTGAAAAGAAGCTTGTATACATCTTTGTTTTTAGCTTCTTCCATGTTTTTAGATAGAATCTCTTTTACAGAAGCTTTTACTGCTTCGTCAGATAGCTCTGTATTGTACTGAGCTAACAAGTGCGCATATTTACTCATTATTTACAAGTTTAGGGTTGTTAGTATGTCTGTCTTTATCTCGGTTTATTTTCTTTTGAATGTTCTTGGCAAAGGCTTCATTCAGGTCAATATCCATTTGATTAGCCATACAAATAAGAACAAAAAGAACATCTCCCATTTCATCTTCTATATCGTAAGCCTTATCGCTTTCCTTAAAGTTTTGTTCTCCGTATATACGAGCAACAATTTTTGCGAGTTCGCCTACTTCTTCCTGTAGGAGAACCATATTGGTTAGTTCGTTGAAGTAACGGACACCATAGGTCTTTATCCAGCGGTCAACAGCAGATTGAGCTTCTTTTATATCCATCTTATTCTTTGTTTTGTGTGTCGATATATATAGTAACGGGTCCGTCATTGATTAGTTCAACCTGCATATCAGCTCCAAACTCCCCGGTTTGAATCTCTTTATTTAGATTAACCACGATTTCTTCGCGTAATTTCTCATAAACAGGAACGGCAAATTCAGGTCTGGATGCTTTAAAGTATGAAGGCCTGTTTCCTTTCTTTGTTGATGCCTGTAATGTAAACTGACTTACAAGAATAATATCGCCTCCGGATTCTATAATAGACTCGTTCATTACACCGTCTGCATCATCAAATATGCGCAGGTTAACAATCTTTTTAGCAGCCCATACAATGTCCTCCTGGCTGTCGCGGTCTTCTATGCCCACAAGGATAAGCATACCTTTTCCTATTTGAGCAATACGGTTTTCAGATACAGTTACGCTTCCTTTCTTTACACGTTGTATTACTAATCTCATGATTATTTACTTCATTTTATTACAAACATACGGAAAAGGAATTATTTCACTGTTTCCAATAGTCCTTTTTTTAGTATGTCTGCCTTTGATGTGCCTATAAGATCTTCTACTTCCTTCCATTCAGCCTCCTTAAGTCGTTTGATACTTTTAAAATGGCTCAGTAGTTTTTGTTTCGTTTGTGGACCAATCCCTTTTATTTCATCGAGAGCTGATTTATTTTGTCCGCGACTTCGCTGATTTCTGTGGAATGTAATCCCGAAACGGTGCGCTTCATCTCTGAGTTGCTGAATCAGTTTAAGACTCTCAGAGTTTTTATCAAGATACAGAGGTATGCTATCTCCCGGAAAGAATACCTCTTCCAGTCTTTTCGCAAGTCCTACGATCTGTATCTTTCCTCTGAGTCCTAACTCATCTAATATCTCAAGAGCCGCATTTAGCTGCCCTTTTCCACCGTCAATAATAATCAGGTTTGGCAGACTTGCACCTTCTTCTACCATTCTCTTATAACGGCGGTATACAATTTCCTGCATCGATGCAAAATCATTCGGACCTTCAACTGTTTTGATGTTGAAATGCCTGTAATCCTTTTTCGATGGTTTCGCTTTTTTGAATACAACGCATGCAGCTACAGGATTTGTACCCTGTATATTCGAGTTGTCAAAACATTCAATGTGCATAGGTAGTTCATGTAATCCCAGGTCACGTTGAAGAGTTGTCATAATACGAATTGATCTTTGCTCTGGATTGAGTTTTTCGGCCTGTTTGTATTTATCAACTTTATATTGTCGTACATTCTGTTCGGAAAGTTCCAGAAGTTTCTTCTTATCTCCTAACTTAGGAATAGTCTGTACGATGTTTTTTAATTCAATATTAAGCGGAAATGGGATAACGATCTCTCTTGAAAGTTTTTTGAAACGGGAACGAATTTCCATAATACCCAGACTTAATATCTCTTCTCTGGTTTCCTCCAGTCGTTTCTTATACTCAATCGTATATGCCTGTACGATGCTTCCGTTAATAATATGAAGGTAGTTTATGAATGCAGTATTATCATCTTCATCATACGAGAAAACATCCAGATTAGTAATGGAAGGATGGACGATTATAGATTTCGCCTTGTAATTTTCGATTAAATCGTATTTCAGTTTGAGTTCTTGTGCTTCTTCAAATTTGAGTTCAGCAGCAAGTTCTATCATTCTGCTTTTTAGTAATTCTGAAATTTCTTCGGTATTTCCTTTCAATATTTCCCGTATATTACGGATATACTCGTTGTATTCATTTTCGCTTATCAGATCTTCGCAGCATCCCTTACAGTTTTTTATATGATATTGCAGGCAGACTTTATAGTTTTTTCTGCGGATGCTTTCCGGATCAAGTGCAAGATTGCATGTTCTTATCGGATATAGTTGTCGGATTAGCTGAAGAATTATTTTCGCAACGTATACATTCGAGTATGGGCCGAAGTAAGAAGATCCGTCTTTTATTACTTTTCTTGTTTGAAATACTCTGGGATAAGCTTCTTTTTTGATGCAGATCCAGGGATAGGTTTTGTCGTCTTTTAGTAAAACATTATATCTTGGCTTGTGTTCTTTGATAAGACTGTTTTCAAGATGTAATGCATCCTCTTCCGTATCAACGACGATATATTTGATATCGCATATTTTACGAACGAGTATATTTGTCTTAGGTGAGTCATGTACTTTATTGAAGTAAGATTTGACCCGCTTACTAAGATCTTTTGCTTTGCCGACATATATGATTTTACCTTCGTCGTCAAAGTATTGATATACTCCCGGTTTGTGTGGCAACACCGGGAGTATATTTTTAATATGATCTTCTCTTTGTTTTTTATCCGTTTTCACGAATTAAAATTTAATCAAAGTTTCAACTTGAGTATCTTCAGTAAATAGTTTTCTACCTTCAAGGAATTCAAGTTCTACGATACAACTAATAATTACTTTCTTCGGATTGAATCGTTGAACAAGTTTTTGTGCCGCAAGCATAGTTCCACCTGTCGCTAATAAATCGTCATGGATAAGAACGATATCATCTTCTGAAATTGCATCACTGTGAATTTCGATAGTATCTACTCCATATTCTTTTTCATATGTTTCGCTAAAAGTTTCAGCAGGTAGTTTTCCCGGTTTTCTCAATGTAACAAATCCTGCATCTAATTTTGTTGCAAGGATAGGTCCCATAATAAAGCCTCTGGATTCGATACCCACAACCTTCGTTATACCCATTCCTTTAAATTGATCGTATAGCCCGTCACCAAGTTCTCTCAATAGTTTAGCATCCTTGAATACAGTTGTCAGATCCTTGAATTGAATACCTGGTATTGGAAAGTCTGGCACATTGCGAATCGCACTTTTAATCTCTTTAATGTCCATGATTTATTCTTTTAGTTTCACGTGAAACGATTATTTTAAAAATGCAGGTTTTTAGGTAGTTATTATCTCCCTAAAAGGATTAGTAATATATTGATATCACTTGGTGAAATTCCCGGGATACGACTCGCTTGCGCAATTGTTTCCGGATCAATCAAGCTTAGCTTTTGGCGGGCTTCTGTCGAAAGCGCGTTGATGTTTTGATAGTCAAACTTACCTTTTATCTTAATGTTTTCAAGTCGGTTGATCTTATCAGCAATCATCTTTTCCCGATCGATATATCCGCTGTATTTCATTAATATTTCGGCTGCCTCCATAATCTCTTCCTTGCGGTTAGGAATTTTGTCAAGCTCTTTTTGAAGAGCCGGAATAAGCGGAGCCAGGTTAGTCAGGTTTAGTTGTGGGCGCAAAACAAGATCAAACAGCTTAACTCCTTGTTTAAGCGGCGATGTTCCAAGCGCTTCTAATCCTTCGTTTATATATTGAGCTCTGATCGAATAATTCTTGCAGAATTCTACAATATTATCTCTGTGTTCAATTTTATCTTGTAGTAAATCAAATCGCTCTTTTGTTGCAAGTCCAAGCTTA
Source organism: Bacteroidales bacterium (assembly GCA_051646645.1). GTDB lineage: Bacteria > Bacteroidota > Bacteroidia > Bacteroidales > UBA7332 > UBA7332. The sequence goes on from JBOFDD010000152.1 coordinate 35,096, forward strand.
TATCCTTTTTCTGTCAAACGTGCATCTGCATCATCTTGTCTTAAAAGTATACGGTACTCTGCTCGCGAAGTAAACATCCGGTATGGCTCATCCACTCCTTTTGTTACAAGATCGTCGATAAGTACACCAATATAAGCTTCATCACGACCCAGTATAAATGGCTCCTGATTTGTTGCTTTTAAATGTGCATTAATACCTGCGATCAATCCTTGTCCGGCAGCTTCTTCATATCCGGTAGTTCCGTTTATTTGTCCGGCAAAGAATAGATTCTCCAGTTTTTTTGTTTCAAGAGAATGATGTAATTGAGTCGGATCGAAGTAGTCGTATTCAATTGCATATCCCGGACGGTAAATCCGAATATTTCTAAAAGCTGGAATTTCCTTAAGTGCTCTTAGTTGAATATCCAAAGGTAATGATGATGAGAATCCATTCAGGTAATATTCCTGTGTAGTTTCTCCTTCCGGTTCAAGAAACAGTTGATGTCTTGTTTTATCAGCAAATGTTACAATCTTCGTTTCGATACTAGGACAGTAACGTGGGCCGATACTTTGGATCTGTCCGTTATATAATGGAGAATCAGGAAGGCCGTCACGAAGAATTTCATGCACTTTCTCATTGGTATAAACCATGAAGCAAGGAAGTTGTTTCAATGGTCTTGGTTTAAAATCCAGGTATGAGAATTTATGGAAATCATCTTCTCCACCGTGAGGTTCGCACAGGCTAAAGTCGATACTTCTTGCATCAATACGAACCGGAGTACCTGTTTTCATTCTTCCAACAGTAAATCCGTATTCGTCCAGCTGTTCTGATATTCCGTACGAAGCCGGTTCTGAAATTCGTCCTCCGGCAAATTGAACTTTACCGATATGCATCAGTCCGTTCAGGAAAGTTCCGTTAGTAAGGATCACGCATTTTGCGCGCATCTCTACCTGCATATTCGTTTTCACTCCTGTAACCTTCCCGTCTTCAATGATTAGTTGGGTTACCGAGTCTTGCCATATTTCCAGATTGGCTTGGTTTTCAATAATATCCCGCCATAGATTGCTGAATTTCTCACGATCACTCTGTGCGCGAGGACTCCACATGGCAGGACCTTTAGACTGGTTAAGCATTCTGAACTGGATAGCCGTTTGGTCAGTAACAACTCCCATATACCCACCCAGTGCATCAATTTCACGAACGATTTGTCCTTTAGCGATTCCACCGACTGCAGGATTGCAGCTCATTTGTGCAATCTTGTTCATATCCATAGTAATAAGGAGAGTTCTGGAACCCATATTTGCAGCCGCACAAGCCGCTTCGCAACCTGCATGTCCTGCACCCACTACTATTACATCGTACTTAAAATCCATTGTATATCTCTCAAATATATTACGTTCAAAATAACGGAGGGATTTAATTATGCAAATTCCATCCCAACTTGCAAAGATAACCCTTTTTCCTGTTGTATAAACGGCTGAAGTTTATAAAACCTATGCCTCAGATAGTTATCTTTTGTTATTATTTCTCCAGACTCTGTAT
>JBOFDD010000153.1:0-4672 GCA_051646645.1 Bacteroidales bacterium
AAGGGAAAAGAATGTATTGGCCGAAGAATTAAACTTTGCTATTGAAGCCACTCAGGAAAAGCTCCCACAGATAGGTAAAAGACTCTTCGATGAACAAATAGCAGTCGAAAAGAAAAATCGCAGTTTGGGAGAACTGGAGTATAAATGGAAACTTAAGAATGATGAATTTGTCAGCAAGGCTGCCATTTACACCAACAAATTACAGGAGGCCAGAAAGCGTGAGACCTATTACAAATCTCTGCAGATTGATCAGATTCTTTCTCGTGTTGAGCGCAAAAACGAGTACGCGACCGTACTCGAAAGTCTGATCAAACAGCGTCAGGTTTTACTTACCCGATACGAGAGTATAAATGAGCGCTTTGAAGCGATGGAGCAACAAATCAAGAACCATCTTCAGGAACTTATAAATATTAAAAACGAAGAGAAAACAGCCAGACAAGCTGACTTCCTTCAGCAGAAAGAGACGCTCTTAAAACAATACGAAGAGATTATCGAAGAGATTAAAGCTAAACATTTGAATCACCTGAATATGATCCGTGCTCAGATTAATGAGAAGAACAACGAGATCAGCCAGGCGAAAATCAAAGAAGCCGAGATCAAACATAAGCGTTTATTTGAGAAAGAAATCGACCAGCTCCGTAATGATATAGCCAGAAACAATCAGCTTTGGCACGAAGCTCAAAATGAAATCAAGCATGTCGAAAACCAAAGAAGTGCTCTGAAAAAAGATTGGGAATATCAGCAGGAGAAACTCGAGCTTGACACAAGCCACAAACAAGAGCTGCTTAAAAATGAAATCTCTGTTTTAGAGAAAAGTATTGATTCGATAAACGCTAAACTTGATACACTAAAAGGCTCTTTTTACGACTGGCTTAATAGCGAATACAAAGGGTGGGAAGAAACAATAGGCAAGATTGTTGATGAAGAAACAATTCTGTTTATGCGCGGATTAAATCCAAAATGGGTCGGCACTCCCGAAAACGGGCTGTTCGGACTTCAGCTCGATTTATCTGAGCTCGACCGCAAAGTAAAGTCTGCTGCTGATTATCAACATGAACTTACTCTGCTGCAAACTGAAGTTACAGAGAAAAAAAACAATCTGTTCCTTTTAACTCAGGAGTCCGAAGCGGCAACCAATGAGTTAAAAGAGAAATACCTGCCTCAAATCAAGCTTCTAAAAGAAAAGCTGTTTGAGCTGAACTATACGATTGATCAATATGCTGCGCTGAAAGACAAACTCAATTTGCAGCTTCAGGAGCTGACAAATAAAGCTGTAACAGTAAAAGAGCAAGAGATGTCTCTTATCAAAGAGCGCATTGATCAGGCTACCGAAGAGCGTATTCGTATCGAATCTGAATTACTGTCCACAGAGGATAGTATGAAGAAAGAGATCCTGAAATGCAGCAAAGAACGCGACAAACGTATTGCTGAAACAGATCAGGAAAGAGTAAACATCCAGGGTGCCATTGAAAACGAAATTGCAAATGCAAAAGCGGAATCTCATAAACGAATCGAGTCTTTAAGATCAGATCAGCTATCTGAGCTGGCAGGAAAAGGGATCGACACGAAACAGATTGATCAGCTTGATAAAGAAATACGCAGTGCAAAAGAAGAGCTTCAATTTATTGAGAAAAACCGCGATCTGGTTATCGAATATAAGAAAGATAAGAAGGAGCTTTTCGATTCGATGGACGAATTCAAAGCGAAGCAAAAGCAGTTCCGCGATCAGATGGATATTGAAAAAGAGCAGCAACAGAGTCAAAGAAATAAGCTGAAGCAGGAAATCAAGCTCATGGATGAGCTTATTAAAACGCTCACTAACGAGCAGAATCAGCTTAACGACAACCTGAAAGAAGTGGATCATTTCCGTCTGACCGATTGTTATGCATCTGTCAGATCCGTCTCGCAACATACTCAGACAGATAAAAGCTGTAAGATTATTATCGGGTTATTGAATCAGAATCACTTTAAGACGATCGAACGACACACTCAATTGCAGGAGTCTGTCCATCGTTTCACCGGAAACTTCTCCGAAAAGAATGTATTTAAATTCAAAACCAACCTGGTAGAACAAAGTGAATTTCTGCGTTTTGCACAGGAGCTTCAGGAGTTTCTCGACGAGCATAAGATTGAAGAGTATCAGAATCGCCTGAATCAAAAATATACCGATATCATAACGCTTATCGGCAGAGAAACATCTGATTTAATTTCAAAGGAAAGTACTATTCAGCGAATTATTAAAGATGTCAATCAGGACTTCATCGATCGCAATTTTGCCGGTGTTATCAAAAGTATTTCCATGCGGATTGTGTCAAGCGAAAACAAGATCGTACAATTACTTATGTCTATTCGCGATTTCAGCACAGACACTCTCTTTGATCTGGGAGAAGCCAATCTCTTCTCTTCGAGCGACAGAGAACGAAAGAATAATCAGGCCATTGATTTACTGAAACGCCTTGTCAAAGAAATCACTATGAGCAAAGAGCGTGAGATCGGATTGTCTGACTCCTTCGAACTTCAGTTCCGTATTGTTGAGAATGACAACGACAGCGGATGGGTTGAGAAACTTTCCAATATCGGGTCTGAAGGTACCGACGTTCTGGTTAAAGCCATGATCAACATCATGCTGCTGAACGTATTCAAAGAAAAAGCATCAAAACGCTTTAGCAACTTCAAACTTCACTGTATGATGGACGAAATTGGAAAACTCCATCCAAACAATGTGAAAGGTATACTGGAGTTTGCCAACAGTCGTAACATATTACTGATCAATGGTTCTCCGACGTCTTACAACGCAGTAGACTACAAATATACCTACCTGCTGGCTAAAGACAACCGAAGCATCACCGTGATCAAACGGTTAATAAAAAAAGGGGCATAAGCCCCTTTTTTTATTTCATCTCCTCGCCGAAGATAATTTTATAATCTCTTTTTGCTGCAGGAACAGTCCACTCTTCCGGAATAAACTTCCACTGATTAAGAGGTTGAGGATTCATTGTCCCCTGCTTTTCGATATAATCCATCAGGTAATAACGAAGGTCTTTAGTCGTTGCTGTAACAATACGATCCTTCAGTTCATTCTGAGGAATACCTGATCCTTTAGTCAGAAGATCTCCCCCACCGTTTCCACGATAAGAGTTTAACGCAACCTTATAAGTTTTATTCAGGTCAAAAGGTTCTCCGTTAGCCATACTTGAAATGACTACTCTTTCACCTTTAGGTTTTGTTACGTCTACTGTGTAAATGATTCCTGCGCCCGAATCGAAATTGAAACTCATGTTTGCAAACACCTGGCGCTCATTGCCACTGCGGGTATCCTTCTTCAAAAGAAGTAAGTGATCTTCCGGAGATTTCATCTGATTCGCCCATCTGTCATACGACTCCTCAAGCAGCCCCTGCACTTCTTTACCTGTAAGGTTCATCACATAAAGCATGTTTTCGTATTTATACAGATTAAACATGTCTCTCACACGCACCGTTCCTTTTTTAATTTCTGAACGGAATGAAAGCGGAGCTGTAATCGAGATATCTGCTCCCGAAATATTCAACTGCAACTGATGAATCAGGTCAATAAAAGCAGACGACCCAAAATAAGAAGGTCTGGAATCGACTTCTTCCTCAAATACCCCGATAGGTTTTGATACAAATTCTTTCACCTCTGTAAACTGAGGATTAAATTTAGTAAGATAAGCTTCATCAGGTTTGATCTTACGCATATCTGTAAGAGTTCCACTTACATGTTTCCCAACAACCTTACCTTTATTTACAACAAAACGAAGATCAACATTCGACACATAACGCCCGTTATTTGCCGGATTGATAACCAATACCGAATCGCCTGCTACATTAACAATCTTCCGGTTTTCAGCCTGGTGGTCATGTCCCATAAATACCACATCAAATCCCGGAACTGCTTTTGCCACACTTAGCGAAGCGTTGTCCCAAAATTTATCTGACATCAACGTCTCGTTTTGTCCCGCATGAAACATACCGATGATTGCATCCGGTTTCTCTTTTGCCTGAATTATGGGCAACCACTCGCGGGCAGTTTTTTCCATATCGTCAAATCGAAGTCCTTCCCACAATGTTTCAGGAAGCCACGCTGGAATAGCCGGTGTGATCATACCTAATACAGCAATTTTCACGCCATCAACCGTATAAACCTCGTAGGGTTTAAAGTAGGGCTTATTTGTTTTAGTATCAATCACATTTGCACCAAGAACAGGGAAGTTCACCTGTTTTGCAAAACGATCATACACGGCGTGTCCGGTTTCAATATCGTGATTCCCGATTGACATACCGTTATAGCCGATATAATTCAGAGCCTGAGCTCCAAGGTGCACCGAAACAGTATCAATAAAGTTATAATAATAAGCAGTAGGCTGTCCCTGAAGAAAATCTCCGTTATCAAACACCAGCACATTCTCTTTACCAAACTTCACTCTTTGTTCATTCACAAGAGTAGCCATTCGGGCAAGACTTCCATCCATAGCCTTATCTTCTATAAAGTTATAAGGGAAATAAGCGCCGTGAATATCCGAAGTCTGGAGAATATTCACCACAACATTCTTTTGCTTTGCTGAAAGAAGAGACACAAAGCATACGAACAACAGCGTTAATAGTTTAAATCGTTTCATAATTCAGTTCAAATGAAAATTTATTTAGTAAGATA
>JBOFDD010000154.1:0-3633 GCA_051646645.1 Bacteroidales bacterium
ACTCCGTTCCGTCCAAGCACACCAAACATTCGCCCGCTGATACCCGGCAAATTAACCATACTATTTCCCACGAGAGCAATGATAGCAAGTTCGCCCTCTGCCTTCACAGGAAGTAATGACCCGTCGGTAAGTTCTGTACGAAAAGACTCCGAAACAACCCGAATCGCTTTTGTTTCATCAGCATCACTGATTGCGACACATATTGAAAATTCCGAAGAAGCCTGCGTAATAAGCACAACACTAATTCCTTCAGCAGCAAGAGCTGCAAACAACCGCTTTGAAAAACCAGGAATACCTATCATACCCGGACCTTCAAGACGTAAAAGAACTATACCGCTGATACTTGATATACCACGAATATTGTCTGAAGCTTCCTCTTTATCGGTAATTAGCGTACCCTGCTCGTCGGGTGCGAAAGTATTCTTGATAAGCAGAGGAATTTTCTTTAGCATTGTTGGACGAATAACCGGCGGATAAAGCACTTTAGCCCCAAAATGAGATAATTCCATTGCTTCAAGATATGAAATTTCAGGAATAGGTCGTGCATTTTTCACCTGCCGGGGGTCAGCAGTCATCATTCCGCTCACATCTGTCCATATTTCAACGCAAGAGGCATTCAGTGCAGCCCCGATAATAGCAGCCGTATAATCCGATCCTCCTCTTCCCAGAGTTGTGGTGTTACCTTCCGGGTCTGAAGCTATAAATCCCGGTAGCAGGAATACTTTATACTTATCGGATTGAAATTCGCTGCGCACAGATTTATTCGTAACCGGTAGATTTACGTTTGCTTTACCAAAATGATTATCTGTACGAATAATTGTACGGCTGTCAATCCATTGGTGTCCAATCTCTTCTACAGTCATTTTCTCGGAGATCACACGGGATGTAATTATCTCTCCGTAAGAAACAAGCTTATCACAAGTTCGGTCAGACATCTCTTTCAGCGTATATATGCTGCTACAAACATCCTCAATTTCGTTTATTGATTGTTTGACCATACTCAGAGCTGCACTCTGTATGGTAACAGGTAAAATACTCCGTGTAAATGCAAGAAACCGGGATTCGATATTCTGAACGGTCTCCCGGAAACAAATATCTTGCTTTTCAGCCTCTCGACCTGCCTTTATAAGCAAATCTGTTATTCCGCTTATAGCAGATACAACAATAACAATCCGGTGTTTTTTTGCATTAATTGCTACTACCGAAAGAACTGATGCTAAACTCTGTGCATTTGCAACAGAACTTCCTCCAAATTTTAAAACTTTCATATCGTGTATTTTGATGTAGATAATTAGATTGGCGACAACCTGTTACAGGCTGCCGGAACAGGATATTCCCGACGTGATATGTGCATGTGTAACCCCTTACAGGGTCGTAATTCGAATGGTAATAATAGAAATGGTAATGATCGTTACGATCGTAGAAATGGTATTATATACAAAAGCAAACTCCGTCCCGAAAAGAGGCGCAGTAACAGAAGAAGTAATATGTAATGAAATATGTTTCAAAAGTTTGCTTTTATAATCCGGCAGCAATATCTGAAAAATATTCCTAATAAAACAGACAACCACTCAACTTTATAATAATTTAACAACAAGAAGCAAAAACATCCCTTTTACTTACATATAGCAATAAAAATAACGAACTCTATGACACATATACACAAAACAGGGAGTTATCCTTAAAGCTTAACACTTTTAGAATAACTCCCTTCAATGCTTTTCCGGTGTTTGTGGAAATCAATCAAAAGTCACTCGTGTCAAATTGTATTTACTTATCTCTGAATTACTTCAAACTATACTCTTATACAGACGCGATACACAAAGGATTTGAAGAATCATTAAACAATTTGCGCAGCCACTTGTTAAGCTAATATTTAACATTAATATGCATTTTACCTCAATATTATCATGGTCAGACATTATGTAAATCGTGCAAACTGGCTTCGCGCTGCTGTACTAGGCGCAAACGACGGAATATTATCAACCACAAGTCTTGTAATCGGAATTGCAGCTGCTAATCCTGAACGAAGTGCAATTATCCTTGCGGCGCTTGCCGGTTTGGTTTCAGGAGCCTGCTCAATGGGTGCTGGCGAATTTGTATCGGTGAGTTCACAAAGAGATGTGGAAAAAGCAGACTTAATCAGAGAGAATGGAGAACTGCATGATGACGCAGCAGGAGAACTTGAAGAGTTAACAGGAATATATCATAAACAAGGATTAAACTACACATTAGCATTACAAGTAGCAAAAGAGCTTACAGCAAAAAATGCCCTTGAAGCACATGCAAGAGAAGAGTTGGGTATCAACATAATGACAAAGCCGCATCCGGTTCAGGCAGCCCTGGCATCAGCCGCTTCATTCATATCGGGGGCCACTCTCCCACTGTTGGTTGCTATATTTGCACCAATTCATTCCATGGTATTTCTACAATATGGATTTGCAGTATTTTTCCTTGCACTATCGGGTGCCATCTCGGCACATCTGGGTGGTTCATCAATTCATAAAGCAATAGTGCGTATTTGCTTCTGGGGAACAATAGCAATGATTATTACGGCAACAGTTGGCTACATTTTCAAAAGCCAGAATGTATAAACGATATTACCTGATGCTGTACAGCATAAAAAAAGGGACAATTCCGTATTATAACTAATACAGAAAGTCCCTTTCTCAATCAAATCTAACCCAATTAATGCTTATGATGTTTATCTGTCACTTTGGTTGTATCTTTAACTTCCTGAGCATCATAACCCAGCTTATTAAAAGCTTTCACCAGCGACTCTTTATTTGTTTTATCCTGCTTAAATATAATTGTAGCAATCTGTTTTTTAGTATCTACTTTTACTTTCGACACACCTTTCTCATAAGGCATATTTTTCATAATCAGCATTTCGCAATGAGCACCGTGCATCGGCATCGTATAAATAACGGTGTCATTTCTGACCTCTTGTTTCGCATTTTTCGCAAAAGCTGTTGCATTAGCAAACATAAATAGTGCAACTGTTGCCAGGATATATTGAATAGTTTTCATATTGTTTCGAATTAATGTATTGAATCTTTTAAATACGTCTTGATAAATTTCTTATTTACGTGGTAATGTCCAGCGAATTCCGGCATAAATTGTCCGACCGTGAACAGGTCCCCAGATCATTGTAGCATCAAAATTTTCACCGAAAGGATTTCCTGCATCAATAATCGGAGATTTCTGAGTGAAATTGAACAGATTTTCCGCACCTGCATATACAGACCAGTTCTTAAAGAATTTTGAGACCTGAATATGGTTCACCCAATATGCACCAAAGTGCTCATTCCAAAGTGGATCAATTACGGCAGGTTGCGGCATTCGTCCTCCGCCGTTAAGCTGCACGGTCAGATCAAATTGCCAGCGCGACAGCGGTTCGCCCAACTGATAGGAAGCCGTAAACAAACCCTTATGACGACTTTGCAGTGCTTTTTCCTTCAAAACTCCGTTGTAAGTAACTTTTGTATCAGTAAACCGATAAGCGGCACGTAGTTCAAATCCTTTAAAAAATGGATAAGCAGCCTCAACCTGCATACTGTTTGCATAGGACTTCCCATCAAGATTATAAAAACTAATTCCATGTGGATTACTCTCCATATCGGCTACTACCTG
>JBOFDD010000155.1:0-22114 GCA_051646645.1 Bacteroidales bacterium
CATCAAGGCAATTGCAATATATTTTTTCATCTGCTTCGTTCTTATTATAAGTTAAACTTCAACCCTACAGAGAATGATCTGATTCCAGGGTAACTTGACTCATAGTTTCCTCCGTAGTTCGAGCTCGCATTCACAGTAGCCGGGTCAGTTCCCGGATATTTGGTGATTGTAAACAAGTTACTTGACGAAACGTATACCTGCCCATTCAACGGACCAAACTTAGGCAGGTCATAAGAAACACGAAGTTCCTGAAGACGCAGGTACGAAGCATTATGAATTTGCATCATATTATTACGTTCTACTCCTTTTTCAAGATAGATAGCCGGATATTTTGCATTTGGATTTTCCGGAGTCCAGCGGTCATTCAATCCATAATCGATCAAACCGGTCAGCTGATTCGGAATATTTTGCAATGTTTTGCCATAGATTTTCTTTCCGCCAATCTGATATCCGAAGTTAGCAAACACGCTAACCTGCTTCCAGCGGTATGTACCTGTGAATCCACCAAATACAGCCGGATCCGGAGAGCCAAGAATTGTACGGTCAGCATCATCAATCTTACCGTTTCCGCTCAGGTCTTTGTATGCAAGCATACCCGGGTACAATGCATCACCATCATATTTATCCTGACCCATCAATTTGGCATAAGCATTCAATGCATCAACATCTGCCTGACTTAGAATAATTCCGTGGTAATCATATCCGAAGAATGATCCCATAGGATAGCCCTGAGCAAGTACCTGCTGACCACTACCATGAATATTGATACCTAAAGCATTTACCTGAGAACCTTCAGATACAAGGTAAGTCACACGGTTGCGGTTGTGAGCCATATTGAATGTAAGAGTCAATGACTGATGATCTGTTTCAATCGGACGGCCAACAACGTTAAACTCAATACCTGAGTTACGAACTGCACCTACGTTACGAGCCATAGATCCTACTGCCGAACTTGACGGAAAGTCAAGATTCCAGATCAGGTCTTTTGTATCTTTGATATAACCACCGATCGAACCGGTCAATTTGTAATCGAAGAAAGCAAAGTCAATACCTGCATCATACTGAGTTGATTTCTCCCAGCGAATATCGCGGTTACCAATCTGGCTGTGAGACAGAGCAGGTAGGTCGCGGTAGTCAGTTGCAGCGTATAAATCGCGGTTTGCAAACGATGTTAAGTTCTGTGTACCTGTTGTACCCGCACTTAATCTGATTTTTAAGTCATTGACTGCTGTTGCTCCTTTCATAAACGACTCTTCAGAGATACGCCATGCAACAGCTCCTGAAGGGAAGAATCCATAACGGTTGTTTGTTCCGAACATGGAAGATCCGTCATAACGGCCTGTAAACGTAAACAGATATTTATCCATCAGTTTATAGTTTGCACGCATAAATGAAGATAACAGACCTCTTGTATTATATCCGTTAGATGCACTTGAAATAACCGATGCACTACCGATATTTGTGAATATCTCATCCTGAGGGTAAGTGTTTGCCTGAATAGTTGTGCTACGCCCTTCGAAGCTTTCGAAAGAAACCCCTGCAACAGCATCTACCGAATGCATACGGTTGAATGTTTTGTTGTATGACAAAACATTGTCAAAAACAGTTTTATAAGAAAGATAGTGATACTCCGAACCTGACGCACGGTTGTTGCTCGACAGGAAGCTTGGAGAAAACTGCAATCTGCGGCTGGTTTCGAAATTCCCGGACAAGCTGGTTTTGAATTTCAAACCTTTGATAATATCGGCTTCAAGATAAACTGTTCCCATTGCACGATATGTATCGCGATTATCTTCTTTATATGTATTAGCAACCGGATTGGCGCTATTGTTTACCATATTAAAAGAACCATCTTCATTATAGACCGGAAGGTCAGGACGGAATCCCTGAGATGCGAACAAAGAAGTACCTGAAGTTTGCTGATCAGTATAACTAAACGTAGCGTTTGTACCGAAACGGATAATCGGAAGAATATTCATTTCGAGATTCATACGTGCGTTATAACGCGTCATATTATCACCTATAACCATCCCCTGCTGATCAAGAACAGATAACGACACCATATATTTTGCCGCATCCGTACCACCTCCGACACTAAAGTCTGCATTGTGGCGCATAGCTGTCTGCTTCACCTGATCAAACCAGTTTGTATTGTGTGTTCCGAAAATTCCGGAATTAGGATTTAACACCTGCTTTGCAGTTGCATTACTTGGATTAACGATCAAAGTATTATGGGCAACTCCTGTAATGTAATCACGCCATTCGTCCGCTTCAAGAATACGGAAGTTTTTGATTTGCGTATCAAAAGTAGAGTTGTAGTTAAAGCCGATAGTTGGCTTTTGCCCCGTTTTCCCACGCTTAGTAGTAACGATAACGACACCGTTAGCCGCACGAGATCCATAGATAGCTGCCGCAGATGCATCTTTCAATACATCCATTGACTGAATATCACTTGGAGAAATCGCATCAAGCATAGACGCGTCATCAGCCGGAATACCGTCGATTACATAAAAATGTTCGTTCGAACCGGTCAAAGAATTTGCTCCACGTACACGTACACGCACCGATTCGCCCGGGCGACCCGTGTTCTGCGTAACCTGTACCCCTGTAGCTAAGTTTTGCAGCAAAGAAGCTGCACTGGTAACATTCAGATTACCCAGTTCTTTTGCTCCGATAGTTGCAACAGAACCCGTAATATCCTTAACGGCTGAAGTACCATAACCAACAACTACCACTTCATCCAAAGCCTGTGAAGATGGTTTTAAAGAAACATTAATGTTTGATTGTTTCCCGATTGTAACGGTTTGCGATTCGTAACCTAAATACGAAAACACAAGTTCGTTAACACCGGCGGGCACCTGTAGCTGATACTGCCCGTCAAGATCCGTAACTGTCCCGATCCCCTTGCTTGGAGTTGTTACTGCAACCCCTACCATTGGATACTTGAGCTCATCCAAAACCACTCCCGTGATTTTGCGGCCCCCTTGCGCCACCACAGTAAGATTACACATCAAGACAAAAAGTGTCAAGAAAGTAAACCTTACCTTCATCCTACATTCTCTCATTGTTTTTGTGGTATATTAAAAATGATTAGTATATGAAAAGCTTCTGTATAAAATCTAAGCCCCCTTATCAGCTTACAAATTTACAGTTTTAATATTAAAATCACAACTTATCTGGCAATATTCACCTAACAAAACTAATAAATTAACAGAATACATCGATTCGATGAGCTTTTTCATTTCTCTGATTATTAACTCTCTTTTTTAAATGATAAAACTTATAACAAATAATAGACACAACATAGGTTTCCATGCGGCATGAATACATCTCTTAACTTGAATGATTCCATAATACTGTATCTTTTTTCTTTCATTACAGTAAAAAAATATGGGAATTCTTTTACCTTTGCATAGAATGGCTATAATAGTTGCTTATTAAATCTGAATAACAGAACAGGCAAAGCCATCCCTATTTCTTTGAAATAAATAAGAACAATATATGAGCAATGAATGGAAATTTTTAACTCCATCTTCAGATCTGGTGTCACGCGAAGAAGGCATGGCAAAAGAACTAGGCATTAGCCCTGTTCTTTGCAAGCTACTTCTTCAAAGAGGCATTACAAGTATCGAAGAGGCTAAAAAATTCTTTCGACCTCAGCTGCAAGACCTTCACGATCCTTACCTGATGAAAGATATGGATAAGGCTGTCGAAAGGTTAAACCTTGCCATGGGACGCAAAGAGAAGATTCTGATCTATGGCGATTACGACGTAGACGGAACCACTTCCGTAGCATTAGTTTACAAATTCCTCCGCAATTACTATTCGAATCTGGATTATTACATACCGGATCGTTCGGATGAAGGTTACGGTGTTTCTTTTAAAGGAATAGACTATGCTTACGAAAATGATGTAAAGCTTATTATCGTATTAGACTGCGGAATTAAAGCAAATGAAAAGATTGATTATGCCAAACGTAAAGGAATCGATTTTATTATTTGCGACCATCACAAACCCGATCCTGAATTGCCCAATGCGGTTGCTATTCTGGACCCGAAAAGAGATGATGCAAGTTATCCCTTTTCACACCTTTCTGCCTGCGGTGTGGGCTTTAAATTTATGCAGGCATTTGCAATTAGCAACGGGATAGAATTCTCTTCGCTTTATCCTTACCTCGAACTTGTGGCTGTGAGTATAGCAGCAGATCTTGTGCCCATTGTCGGTGAAAACCGGATTATGGCTTATTACGGACTCAAACAGCTGAATAACAACCCAAGTATAGGACTCAGAAGTATTATAGACAGCTGTAGCCTGAACGACAGGGATATCTCATTGAGTGATGTAATCTTCAAGATCGGTCCGAGACTAAATGCTTCGGGACGTATGCAGTGTGGTAAGGAGGCTGTTGATCTGCTTATTTCCAAAGATATGCAGCAGGCGAAAGATATCTGCGAAAGCCTGAACGGATATAACGATATGCGTCGCGAACTGGATAAAAACGTTACAGAAGAAGCAAATACTATTCTTGAAAACTGCAAAAATCTGGAGTCAAGAAAAGCGATCGTTATATATAATGACAGATGGCATAAAGGTGTGATCGGAATTGTTGCATCGCGTCTGACTGAGCTTTACTACAAGCCTGCAGTTGTACTTACGCTTTCGAACGGACTGGCTACAGGATCATGTCGCTCCATTCAGGGAATCGATATTTACAAAGCCCTGGAATCGTGCCGGGATATTCTGGAAAACTTTGGAGGACATCCCTATGCAGCAGGACTCTCAATGAAAGAGGAGCATGTAGAGGAATTTACCCGTCGCTTCGAAGAATATGTAGCAGAGAACATAGAGCCCGATCAGCTGGTTCCTCAGCTTGATATAGATGCTGTTATTAATTTCCATGATATCACTCCGAAGTTTTTCCGCGTGCTGAAACAATTTGCGCCTTTTGGTCCGAATAATCAGAAACCGGTATTTTGCACCAAGCGTGTTTACGATTACGGTACGAGTCGCCTTGTCGGAAAAGATCAGGAGCACTTAAAGCTTGAATTAATTGATACACATTCGGAAAACATCATGAATGCTATCGCATTTGGAATGTACGAACACAACGATTATATCAAAGGGTTGAATCCGTTTGATATAATCTATACGATTGAAGAGAATAACTACAACGGGAATTCGTATATTCAACTGCAGGTTAAAGAAATCAGACCAAGCTTGATGAATGAATAATTTTCACAAAATACTGAAGAAGTACTGGGGATATGACCATTTCCGTCCTTTACAGGAGGAGATCATCCAAAGTATTTTCGACGGAAAAGATACATTAGGATTAATGCCGACCGGTGGAGGTAAGTCGCTTACCTTCCAGGTTCCGGCTCTGGCAATGGAGGGAGTGTGCGTTATCGTCACTCCCTTGATTGCTTTAATGCGCGACCAGGTTGAGAATCTGAAGAGTCGCAGACTGCGCGCCGCATGCATCTACTCAGGCATGACTACTTCGGAGGTAAGCATCACGATGGATAATACGATCTATGGTGGTGTAAAGTTTCTGTATATCTCCCCGGAAAGACTTTCGTCCGAACTTTTTCTTTCTAAGTTTAAGGCTGTTAAGGTGGCCATGATTGTGGTCGACGAAGCCCATTGTATATCGCAATGGGGATACGACTTCCGTCCCTCCTATCTGAATATTGCAACGATAAGAGAGATGCATCCCAATGCTCCTGTACTTGCTCTTACTGCAACAGCTACTCATGAAGTAGTAGATGACATTCAGGAGAAATTGCGTTTTAAGACTCCGAATGTATTTCGCAAAAGTTTCTTCCGTTCCAATATCTCTTACGTGGTTCGCCACGTGGATAGCAAGGAGTCGGAACTGATACATATTCTTAAAAGTGTTCAGGGTACAGCTATTGTATATACGCGTAACCGGAAAAAGACACAGGAGGTTGCCACTTATCTCCAACGCCACGATATTTCTGCCGACTTTTATCATGCAGGGCTAAAAAACTCGGTTAAAGAGAAGAAGCAGGATGAATGGAAGTGCGGCAAAACACGGGTAATGGTTTCTACCAACGCTTTTGGCATGGGTATTGATAAATCAGATGTGCGCGTAGTTGTACACCTTGACATGCCCGATTCGCCCGAAGAATACTTTCAGGAAGCAGGTCGTGCCGGAAGAGATGAGCGCAAAGCCTATGCTGTGGCTCTTACAGGAAAACAGGATGTGTCAGTGTTGAAAAGACGTGTAACGAATGCTTTTCCCGAGCGTGACTTTATTAAGGAAGTATATGACCTTTTGGGTAGCTTCCTGAAGATAGGCGTAGATACAGGATTCGAGGCTTGCCGCGAGTTTAATCTGGGTAACTTCTGTAGTTTCTATAAACTACCGTTGATTCCTACAAACAGTGCTTTACATCTGTTAGAACTTGCCGGATATATCGAATATATTCCCGAAGAAGAGAGCAAATCCCGTATATTGATCCTGTTGAATAAAGAAGAGTTGTATCGCTTAAAAGGATGGGACAGTAAAACAGAAGAGCTGATTCAGCTTATACTCCGCTCCTACACCGGACTCTTTACGGATTATGCGTATATCGATGAAGAGAAACTGTCGGCTAAAATCAATATATCACAGGAAGGTGTGTATGATCGTCTTCAGCAACTTACCCGTCAGGGAATTCTGAGCTACGTACCCCGCAAACGTACTCCCTATATCGTTTACCTGCAAAGACGTGAAGAGAAGCGCTACATACAGATCAACCGCAAGATATACGAAGAGCGGTTAGAACGTTACAGCAAACGTATTCAGTCCATGATCGAGTACATAACCGAGCGCGATCTTTGCCGGAGCAAATATCTGCTTGCCTACTTCGGAGAACATGAAGCTGAAGACTGCGGTATATGCGATGTTTGTGTAAATCGTAAAAAGCAAAATAAAGAGAGTGAGGCGGCTTGTATCAGTGCTATTCTGAATGTGCTGGAAAGTAATGAATTGTCTCTTGAAGAAATTCTTGTTCAGCTTTCGTATCCCCGGGAGAAACTCATTAACGTCATTCGTCAGCTTATGGATGACCGGTTTATAGGTAAAGATGACATGGAGAAATATTTCAGGATAAGAAAAAACAAGGAATAGCCTTATTTTTTCAGTGTTTCAGACCTCGCACTTTCTAAACATTTCAGTAAGTTTGTGAACTCTTGATGAGTCTTTCTCAAAAGAGACTACTGAATTATACTATTTTGAAAAATGACATATAAGATAAAATCAACAGATAAACTGGAGGGAACCATTATTCTTCCTTCCTCAAAAAGCATAAGCAACCGCATTCTTATTCTAAATGCACTGTGTTGCAACACTTTTGAACCTGAGAATATATCGGACTGCGATGATACAAAAGTGATGCTTCGCGTTCTCGACTCTGATGGCTCTAACTTTGATATTGGAGCAGCAGGAACTGCTATGCGTTTTCTTACCGCATTTCTGGCTAAAACATTCGGTGAATGGACTATTACAGGGACGGAAAGAATGAAGAACCGTCCTATCCGTCTGTTGGTAGATGCAATCGAGCAACTGGGCGGGAAGATCGAATATATGGAAAAAGAGGGATATCCTCCTTTACGTATCTTCGGTAGTGCTCTGAATGGAGGTAAGCTGGAACTTGACGGAGGTGTAAGTTCTCAATACATATCAGCCCTGATGATGATCGCACCTTATATGCGTGACGGATTAACTCTGGAGCTTACGGGAAAAGTGATTTCAAAACCCTATATACGTCTGACAGCTCAGCTGATGATGGCTTACGGAGCAAAAGTAGTGGTGAAGGAAAACCGGGTATCTGTACTTCCGGGTGAGTATACTCCCATTCCTTACTTTGTTGAGAGTGACTGGTCTGCTGCGTCCTACTGGTATCAGATGGTTGCACTGGCCGGTGCTGCGCGTATTGAACTACCCCACCTGCTGAAGCACAGTCTTCAGGGTGATTCCTATGTGGCTGAACTTTTCGATAAGTTAGGAGTACAGACGACTTATAACAAAGAAGGTGTTGTACTTACTAAAAAGCCGGTATTATCACGTAAAATGATACACAACTTTGTTGATCAGCCGGATTTGGCACAGACATTTGTCGTGACCTGCTGCCTGCTGAATATCCCGTTCTATTTCTCCGGACTTCAGAGTTTGAAGATTAAGGAGACAGACCGTATTGAGGCATTGAAAAACGAAATGCGCAAACTGGGATACGTCATTACGGATAAGAAAGATTCTGTTCTTGAATGGAACGGCGAACGCTGTAATGCTTCCGGAGAACCTGTTCATACTTACGAAGATCACCGTATGGCGATGGCTTTTGCTCCAGCAGCTTTGCGTATGGGCGATATAGAAATAAACGATCCGCAGGTTGTTTCGAAATCTTATCCGCATTACTGGGAGGATTTGCAGAAAGCCGGATTAAAATTAGAGATTAAATAAAAAGATATAGATTATGGCATTTTTGTTAATTGCACTACTTGTTTTAGGAGTAGTTGCAGCGATAGCCGGAATATTTCACTACCGCGATATTCAGAAACGGATTGCACGCGGAGAAAAAATACCCGAAGCACCTGCTGAGTTAGAGGAAGAGTGCTGCGGAGCCCATTCAACCTGCGAAAAGGATAGTTTACTATCTGCTGTCAGCAAAGATATTGAATATTACGAGGATGAAGACCTGGATCGCTTCAAAGGCTACCATGCCGGACAATATACAGAAGAAGAGATCGAAGAATTCCGCGAAGTGCTTTACACACTAAAAAGCGAAGAGGTTGCCGGATGGGTACGTAGTCTTCAGTTACGTGCTATCGAATTGCCGGACATCATTAAAGACGAAGTTTTACTGGTTGTAGGTGAAAGAAGATTCCATGATTGAATTATTTAATTATACATTTTTTCAAAATGCACTGATGGGTGCATTACTGGTAAGTATCCTTTGCGGAATCGTAGGGGCTTATATCGTAGTGCGTCGTCTGGTTTTTATCAGCGGGGGAATTACCCATGCCTCATTCGGAGGATTAGGTTTGGGATTTTTCTTAGGCTGGAATCCGGTACTTACAGCTTCTCTTTTTGCTATTTTCTCCGCATTCGGAGTGCAGTGGCTATCGCGCAGAGAAGATGTTCGTGAAGATTCAGCCATTGCTGTATTCTGGTCATTCGGCATGGCACTGGGTATTCTTTTTATCTTTCTTACTCCCGGGTATATGCCGGGAATGACAGAGTTTCTGTTCGGTAATATTCTAACGATCACCCGTCCGGATCTGGCTGTTTATCTGGTTCTGACAGTTATAACATCTCTGTTTTTTTTATTTTTCTACCGAAGCATTCTTTATATTGCATTCGATAGTGAGTTTGCAAAAACACAACATCTTCCGGTGCGGTTTATCGAGTACTCCATGATGTTTTTTATTGCTCTGACCATTGTATTGAGCATTCGTCTGATCGGTATCGTGCTGCTGATGTCCATGCTTACCGTTCCGCAAATGACAGCAAATCTGTTTACAAAAAGCTTTAGCAGAATGATATTTCTTTCTGTCCTGTTTGCTGTGCTTGCAAGTGTAGCCGGATTGTTTCTTTCTTACGTAATGAATGTTCCTTCGGGAGCTTTAATCATACTTGTTTCGATCACAATTTATAGCGTGTGTAAAATAGCATACAGCATTCATAAGCAATTAAACAAACAGAGCCAATGAGAATAAAGTACCTTACGTTATTATTACTCCTGTTAACGGTTATTACCGGGTGTTCGATTAAAAAGAATACTCCGGCAAGTCGTGCATACAACGAGTTGACGACAAGGTACAATATCTATTACAATGCTCATGAAAGCTTCAAAAAAGGGCTTTCCGAGATGGAAAAATCATACAAAGATGATTATAGCCGTTTCCTCGAAGCTCATCCGGCTTATGGATTAAGTGACGGAGAAACGCCCGCAAACGTACCGGGTTTTGATGTTACCATCGAAAAATGTGAAAAGGCGATTCAGCTCCACTCGATCCGTGCATTCCCGCGAAGTGGCAAATACAGCTCACGCAAAGCACGCGAACAGGCAAAGATCGAAGAGTTTAATCCGTTTATGCATCGCGTATGGCTTTTGATGGGCGAAGCTCAATTCTACAAAACAGACTTTCTCTCTGCTGTTTCCACCTTTAATTATGTATCTAAGCATTTCCGGAATCTACCCGATGTGGTTTTTCAGGCTCGCCTGTGGATGGCTCGCTGCTATCTGGCTATGGGCTGGACTTTCGATGCCGAGAATGTGCTTAATCTGATTAAGGGAATGAAAGTTCCGAATCAGCTCACTCAGCTCAATAACACCGTTATGGCAGAGTTGATGATCGAAAAGAAACAATATGCAGATGCTATTCCTTATATCAACAAAGCCGAAAAAGGGCTTAAAAGTAAGGTTCAGAAATACCGTCTAAACTTCCTCAAAGGACAGATATATGCTCATTTGGGTAATAATTTCAAGGCTAATGAAGCCTTTCAGAAAGTAATCAGTAAAAATCCGCCTTATCCGGTTGCCTTCAATGCTAAAATCAAGCAGACCGAGATTCTTACAGGTACAAACACCGAAAAAACACTGAAAAAGTTGCGGCGCATGGCCCGGGATCCGAAGAATAAGGAATACCTGGATCAGATCTACTATGCCATGGGGAATGTATATCTTGCACGCAAAGATTCAGCCAATGGATTGAAATATTATGCCGAGGCAGTAGAAAAGAGTGAGCGTAACGGGATCGAAAAGGCCATTGTAGCGCTTAAACTTGCCGATATTTACTTTGGTAAACGTAAATACAACGAGGCACAGCCTTTCTATGCAACGGCATCCTCATTGCTCCCTAAAGAACATCCCGATTATAAACGTGTGACAGATCGCACGGAGATTTTAAGTGACTTTGTCGTGCATTTCAATGAAGTGCATTTGCAGGATAGCTTGCAATTACTTGCAACAATGCCCGAAGCAGAACGAAATAAAGCAATCGAACGTGTAATAGCCGAAGTGATCCGCAAGGAAAAGGAACAGGCTGAAGCTGCGCTTAAGGAGGACTATGAGGCACGAAGGGACGAATATACTTCTGAAAATACGACGAATAACGATATCGTTGCACCGCCTGTAATCGGCGATGATAAGTCCTGGTACTTCTACAACAAACAGCTTATCGAACAGGGTAAGTCTCAGTTTAAGCGAACCTGGGGTAACCGTAAACTGGAAGATGACTGGCGGAGAAGAAGTAAAAGCAACTTTATCTTTGATCAGGGCACACAGAACAGTGAGTTACTGGCAAAAGAAGAAGGCAATTTAACTGAAGAATCAGAGAATCAGACAGACAGTCTGTCTCAGGGAGCCTCTGATAACCCGAAAGAGATTGCCTATTATCTGCAACAGATACCTTTCTCTCCCGAAGCGAAGGCTGAATCCGACAAGTTGATTCAGGAAGGGTTGTTCCAGATGGGTACAATTTATAAAAACAGGCTGGAGGATTATCCTTCTGCAATCCGTACTTTCGAGGAGTTGTTGCGCCGTTTTCCGAACTATGCAGATCGTCTGAAAGTATTGTACGAACAGTATCTGATGTACATGCGCGAAGACAATCAGCTTATGGCTGAAACATTCCGTAGTCTTATAATGAAAGAATATCCGGATACGGACATAGCTAAAGTAGTCAGCGATCCGAATTATATTGCAAACTATCTGAAAGGACTTGAAGAAGAGGAGAAACTTTATCAGAAGACTTTCGATGCTTATTCAAAAGGTGATATGCAGCTTGTGCACCGCAATTACGAAATTGTGGCCACTAAGTATCCGATGTCTAAGCTTATGCCGAAATTTAAATTTCTCAATGCATTGTCTTTCCTGTCAGCAGGCAATCAGAGTGAATTTAAAGAGCTAATGCGGCAGCTTGTTGATCAGTATCCGAACGAAGAGCTGACGCAGATCGCCGGCGGAATGCTGAAAGGCATATCAGAGGGACGTGCACTTAATCTCTCAGGCAGAGTGTCGGCAGGTGATATATGGGATCGTCCGTTGTTTGCCGATTCTACGGCTATAGAGTCCGGTGCAGCAGATACACTTTCGTTTGTTGTGGATCCGATATCTCCGCATCGACTACTGTTTATGTTTGAATCTAACGAAGAAAATAAAAACGAACTTATCTATGATCTGGCTCGTTTTAACTTCAAAAATTTCATAGTAAGGGAATATGATATAGAAGCCAGCTCTTCTTCAGGAGCGGATATTGTTACCGTTAAACCGTATCCTACTCTGGACGAATTGTTATTTTATGAAAGTCTCATGCGGCGTGATTTTGGATTTATGACTCATTTACCTCCGGGTACGAAAATTATTCCTATATCCGACAAGAACTATGAGATTCTGATGAAAGGAAAATCCCTGCAGGATTATGAGCGTTTCTATGAAGAGAATTTTATTCGGAAACCAAAGGAACCTCAGACCACAAAACCTTGATAAACTTTTGATTTATGAAGAGAGAAAAGATTTTATGGGTAGATGATGAAATAGATTTACTCAAACCGCATATTTACTTTTTAGAGCAGAAAGGCTACGAAGTAGCTACTGCAAACAATGGAATGGACGCGCTCGAGATCTGTCGGGACGAACAGTTTGACATTGTGATACTCGACGAAAACATGCCGGGAATGAGCGGACTTGAGATTCTGTCGGTGATCAAAGAAGAGAAACCTCATCTGCCGGTTATTATGATAACGAAGAGTGAAGAGGAAGATCTGATGAATCAGGCTATCGGCAGCAAAATCACCGATTATCTGATCAAACCGGTGAATCCAAATCAGATATTGCTTAGTCTGAAGAAAAATCTCAATAAGCGTGAGATGATTTCAGAGTCTACAACCAGCGGTTATCGTCAGGAGTTTGCTAAAATAAGCATGCAGCTGAACGATATTCAGAATCCTGAATCCTGGAAAGAGCTATATAAAAAACTGGTTTATTGGGAAATACAGCTTGAAGAAGCGGGTCCGGAGATGGAAGAGGTTTTGCGCTATCAGAAAAGCGAAGCCAACACCACATTCGCTAAATATGTCCGTAAGAACTATCTTTCATGGCTGAATAATCCGGATGATCGTCCGTTGATCAGTCCGGATATCTTTAAGAAGAAGATCTTTCCGCTTCTGGATAACGATGAGAAGGTTTTCTTTGTCCTGATAGATAATTTCCGGCTGGATCAGTGGCGCAGCATTCTTCCTGTACTTGCCGAAGACTTCAACTTTGAAGAGGAACTTTATTACAGTATCCTCCCTACCGCTACTCAGTATGCCCGCAACTCGATCTTTTCAGGTTTAATGCCTAACCAGATTGAGAAAATGTTTCCGGAACTATGGGTAGATGAAGAGGAAGAAGAAGGCAAAAATCTGAATGAAGCTCCGCTTATTCAGACCATGATCGAACGTTATCGTAAAAAGTATACCTTCTCATACAGTAAAAACAATGACTCCCGCTTTGCCGAAAAGATGATGCAAAATACGGGTGACTGGGAAAATAATCAGCTGAATGTATTGGTTATCAATTTTATTGATATGCTGTCTCATGCCCGTACGGAGTCGAAGATGATACGCGAACTGGCTTCAACGGAAGCAGCTTATCGTTCGCTTACACTTTCGTGGTTTAAACATTCCGGAGCTCTTGACCTGTTCAAAGTACTGGCAGCAAAAGGTTATAAGATTGTTCTGACCACCGATCACGGGACTATTCGTGTTACTAATGCCATTAAAGTTATCGGCGACCGCAATACGAACACGAACCTGCGTTACAAAGTAGGGAAGAATCTGAACTATAACAGCAAAGAAGTTTTTGAAATTAAAAAACCTTTAGAAGCAGGACTTCCTGCACCAAATATCAGTTCAACGTATATCTTTGCAGAGAATAATGACTTTCTGGCTTATCCGAATAATTATAACTATTATGTAGGGTATTACAAAAATACTTTCCAGCATGGAGGTATTTCACTCGAAGAGATGCTGATACCGTTTATCACACTCACACCACGCCGGTAAGATTACGAAATAAGATCAGACAAAATACAGATTAACAACGAATATGGAATTAAAGATTAACAGCCTGGATAGCATTCAGGATACTGCCCGCGAATTTATCCGCGAGATGGGCGACTCTACAGTATTTGCTTTTCACGGTGAGATGGGTGCCGGTAAGACAACATTCATCAAAGCCATGTGTGAAGTGTTGGGTGTGCAAGATGTAATCAACAGTCCGACATTTGCGATTGTAAATGAATACCGTTCAGATATGACCGGCGAACTGATTTATCACTTCGATTTTTATCGGATCAATAAAATTGAAGAAGCCTATGACTTTGGCTACGAAGATTATTTCTTCAGCGGGTCTCTTTGCTTTATCGAATGGCCTGAAAAGATTGAAGAACTCCTTCCGGGTGATGTGGTTGATGTCTATATTTCTGAGAATGAAGATGGCACACGTACTGTGAAATGGGAAGCCTGATCACAACTCAGCATAAAAATAGCTGTATGAAACAAAATGTTTCGTACAGCTATTTTTTTTATCTTAAAACGGAACTTCGTTGTTTCCGCCGTTCATTCCAAAATTATTATTTGCCGGTGGTGTATTTCCTCCCGAAGGGAAAGCCGGTGGATATTCGTCAACAGCCGAATTCATTTTCGACACGTAAGTGCCTCCGCCCTGTACACCAAGTGCCGGATTTGTTGGCAAAGGAATACGGTCTTCGTTGGCATTCATAAATTTCGTATACTCACCACGGAAGCGAAGTCTTACATCACCCACGGCACCATTACGGTGTTTAGCAATGATAAGCTCAGCCATACCACGAAGGTCATTACCCTGTTCATCTTCGTAAATCTTGTAATACTCCGGACGGTGGATGAAGCATACCATATCGGCATCCTGCTCAATCGCACCCGATTCACGTAAGTCGGAAAGCTGCGGACGTTTACTGTCGGCAACAGAAGCACCGGTACGCGATTCCACACTACGATTCAACTGTGACAGTGCGATAACCGGAATGTTCAGCTCTTTCGCCAGACCTTTCAGGGATCGGGAAATGGTAGAGACCTCCTGCTCACGGCTACCGATGTTCATACCACTGGCATTCATCAGCTGAAGGTAGTCAATAATCAGTACCTTCACACCATGCTCTCTTACCAGGCGGCGTGCTTTCGTACGAAGTTCGAATACAGACAAACTCGGAGTATCATCCACATAAATCGGAGCTCCTTCGAGTGCCTGAATCTTATACATCAGCTGTTCCCATTCGATTTGCGAAAGCGAACCATTCTTAATTTTACTACTTTCCAGCTCACAAACATTCGAGATCAAACGATTTACCAACTGCACGTTTGACATCTCCAGCGAGAACACGGCACACGGATTATTGAAATCTACTGCAATATTCTTAGCCATCGAAAGAACGAAGGCCGTTTTACCCATCGCAGGACGGGCAGCAATAATGATAAGGTCCGAATTCTGCCATCCCGAAGTCATCTTATCCAGATCATCAAAACCGGTAGGTAAACCACTTAAACCATCCTTACGGTTGGCTGCAATCTCCATATTCTGGATCGCCTCTTTAATGATCGGGTTAATCTGTGTTACATCTTTCTTCAGGTTTCGTTGCGAAATTTCGAACAGCTTACCCTCAGCTTCCTGCATCAGGTCATCCACATCGTTCGTTTCGTCGAAGGCTTTTCCCTGAACAAATGAAGTAAACGAAATAAGCTCGCGGGCAAGGTATTTCTGAGCAATAATACGTGCATGGAACTCTAAGTGACCAATAGAAGCCACTTTCGAAGTAAGCTGAGTTACATAGAAAGGACCACCTACATCCTCTAATTTCCCCGAGCGGCGCAATTGCTCCGTTACTGTAAGAAAATCCACAGGTTGCTGATGAAGCGCAAGCTGAACGATTGCTTCGTAAATGTATTGATGTTCCGTCTTGTAGAAACTTTCTGGTTTCAGAATGTCACTCACAATCGAGTAGGCATCCTTCTCAAGCATCAACGCTCCCAACACAACCTCTTCCAGATCGATAGCCTGGGGCTGAAGCAGTCCGAACTCAGGGGTTGCGGGTGCTTTACTCCTGTTCGAAGCAGGTCTTCGCGAAGTTCTTTGTTCCATATATAGTATTTCTGAATGTTAGCTTGTAAATGAATATTGTATCGATTTTGAACAGTTTTATCCAACTTCTGAATCGAATATAGCTTACAAAAGTAATCTTTTTTCTAATATTGCAAGCAGCTTTTTGGAGGCTATTCAGCCTCGAATAAAAAGATTCAGTATTGTAAACGTATGAACATATAATTATGATTTGTTTTCCAAATGCCAAAATAAACATCGGACTTAATATCGTTTCCAAACGTGAGGACGGATATCACAATCTCGAAACACTGTTTTATCCGATCCCTGTTGCCGATTCGCTCGAAATAACCAATGCTCCTGAAGGAGAAGATACAACGTTCGAAAATTTCGGTATTCAGGTTGACGGAGATGCAGGCAATAATCTTGTCCTTAAGGCTTACCGGTTGCTTGCTTCGGAATTCAATCTTCCGCCGTTGCGTGTTTATTTGCGCAAGAATATTCCATTTGGTGCCGGATTAGGCGGAGGATCTGCCGATGCTGCCTTTATGATTAAATTGTTGAATAAAAAGTTTAATCTTGGACTTACTGAGGAGCAGATGGAAGGTTATGCTTCTAAAATAGGAGCCGATGCACCCTTCTTTATCCGAAATAAGCCTGTCTTTGCTACCGGTATCGGGAATGAGTTTCATCCGGTTGACTTCTCGCTGAAAGGGTATCATCTTGTTTTGATTAAGCCGGATATCTCTGTATCTACACCTGAAGCTTACAGTCTGGTTAAACCGTGTCAGCCGGAAACACCGCTTACGGAGATCATTCGTCGTCCGGTTGAAGAGTGGAAGGATCTCTTGCGAAACGATTTTGAAGAAAGCGTGTTTGCAAAGAAGCCTGTAATCGGACAAATCAAACAACAGCTTTACGATATGGGGGCCGTTTATGCGTCTATGTCGGGTTCCGGCTCATCGGTATTTGGAATTTTTAATGAACAGCAAAGTCTGGCTGAACTGAAACAAAAGTTTGAGTGCTTCTGTTTTACAGCTCCGTTTGAATAATCAAAAGCAAATTCGTACCTTTGAGCAAGAAGCTTCTTAGATTAATAGCAAAGCATGACAGATATAAATCAACTTCTTAAGAAATATTTCGGTTACGATTCTTTCCGTCCCGGACAGGAAGAGATCATTCGCCATATCCTTTCCGGAAAGGATGCTCTCGTACTTATGCCTACCGGTGGAGGAAAATCCGTTTGTTATCAGATTCCTGCGCTGGCACTCAACGGGACTACTATTGTTATATCGCCGCTACTTTCCCTGATGAAAGATCAGGTCGATACGTTGCGCGAAAATGGTATCCTTGCCTGTGCGCTGAACAGTATGCAGTCTGATGAAGAGAATCGTCAGGTTCGTCAGCTTTGTATTGACGGAAAAGTCAAATTGCTTTACATCTCGCCCGAAAAGTTGCTGGCAGAGATGGACTGGCTTCTTCGCCAGATGCAGATTGCTTTGTTTGCGATTGACGAGGCACATTGTATCTCGCAATGGGGACACGACTTCCGCTCGGAATATACGCGTCTTTCTCAGATCAAATCGTCTTATCCGAATACGCCTGTAGTTGCACTTACTGCTACTGCCGACAAACTTACCCGCGAAGATATTATCAGTCAGCTGACCTTACGCGATCCTGGTGTTTTTGTTTCTTCATTCGACCGCCCGAACCTCAGTTTGCGTGTTGTGAAGGGAATGACCAAGAAACAGAAACTTCAGGCTATTGTTGATTTTATCGACCGCCATCCGCGTCAGTCCGGAATTATCTACTGCATGAGTCGTCAGAAGACGGAAGATATAGCCCGCGATTTGCGTGAGTTCGGTATTGAAACCGGTGTTTATCATGCCGGAATTTCAAATGAGGAGCGCGACTTCAATCAAAATCAGTTTCTTAATGATTCTGTTCAGGTCATGTGTGCCACCATCGCTTTTGGTATGGGTATCGACAAGTCAAACGTGCGCTGGGTAATTCATTATAATCTCCCGAAAAGTATGGAATCTTACTATCAGGAGATCGGACGCTCAGGTCGCGACGGCATGAAAGCCGATACACTCCTGTTTTATTCGCTCGGAGATCTTATTATGCTCTCTAAATTTGCGAATGAAAGCGGGCAAAGAGAACTCAATCTTGAGAAGCTAAACCGCATGCAGCAATATGCCGAATCGGATATCTGCCGCCGCAGGGTACTGCTTAGCTACTTTGGCGAAGAGATGGCTGCCGACTGTGGCAATTGCGATGTCTGTAAAAATCCCCCTGAGCGTTTTGATGCGACAATTATTGTGCAGAAAGCACTTAGTGCCATCGCCCGCACCAATCAACAGGTAGGGATGAACATGCTCATCGATATTCTGCGTGGTTCGCACCGTGCCGAAATTGTTGAGCGGGGTTACGATCAGATTAAAACTTTCGGGGCAGGTGCAGCCACTTCGTTCCGGGACTGGCAGGGGTATATGCTTCAGATGCTTCAGATCGGATTTATCGAAATTGCCTACAACGACGGGAATACATTAAAGATTACCTCACTCGGCTGGAAGGTTCTTAAAGGAGAAACGCAGGCTATTCTTGCCATGCTTAAGCCCGAAGATTTCGAGAAAAAGAAAAAACGTACGACAAAATCAAAATCACTATCCTCATCTACGCGGGTACTCAGCGACGACGAGCAACTGTTCGAATCACTTCGTCAGCTTCGTATGCAATTCGCTACAACCGAAGATGTACCAGCCTATGCGATCTTTACCGATAAAGCGCTTCAGGAAATGGTTGACGAGAAACCAACATCACTCATTGCATTCTCCAATATCGGAGGTGTATCGGAAGTCAAACTCCGCAAATACGGTGAAGATTTCGTTGAACTTATCCGTAAAGAAATCGGTAAGAAAAGAGAGAAAGGCGATACCTACCTGCTTACACTTGAATGTCTGCGCAAAGGTATGAGTATCGAAGAAATATCCGAATTCCGCAAGCTTCAGTCAACTACGGTTTATTCCCATATTGCCCATCTGGTGCAGATTGATCTGTTCAACGACTGGCAGGAGTATGTCGATCGTGAAGAAGTGCGTAAAGTGAAACACGTGTTTGACGAGCGCGGTGGGTCTACGGAACTAAAACCTATATTCGAATCGCTTGATGGTGCTGTAACCTATGGCAAAATACGTCTTGCCCTGGCTGTTATTGCCAAAGAGCGGGTGTAGGGCACCAAAGGCAATTAGGACGGTGAGGAGAATGAGGACGATGACGACCTTGAGGACGGCGCAAGACGCGTAGCGTCGCTAAAGAAAGCAGCAAAGCTACTGGCAGCGTCGCTGCCGTCCTCATCGTCCTCAATGCCTTTGGCGCGTCCTCATTGTCCTCATTGTCCTCACCGTCCTCATGGACTTTAGCGCCCTGCCTTTCTGCGCTCTTTGCCTTTTTCACCCAAACTCCGAATAGGTATCGTTGTGCTTCAGGGCAATCTCTTTAGTTTCACCGTTGCGGTGTTTCACCAGATCAAGAATAATTTCGCCACGATCCGCTTCGCTTCTCGAATAGTAATACGGGCGGTGAAGAAACAGCACCGTGTCGGCATCCTGTTCGATAGCACCTGAGTCGCGGAGATCATGAAGCTGTGGCCGTTTTGAGTCGCGGCGTTCATTCGACCGATTGAGCTGAGAGAGTACCACTATCGGAATTTCCAGTTCCTTTGCCAGAATCTTCAGCAGACGGGAAGTTGCCGAAACCTCTTGCTCCCTGTTGTAATTTCCATTCTTCGAACGCATATCAATCAATTGCAGATAGTCGATAAACAGGATATCTAATCCTACCGTGTTTTTTAGCTTCAAAGCCAGATTACGTATCTGTGACATATTCTGCATCGGATGGTCATTGATATATAGCGGAAGCTTCACCAGACTGTCCGCCGTATCTTCCATCAACTGAATACCCACTTCGTCTAACATTCCCAAACGGAAACATTTATCGTTCACACCCGATTGACCTTGAAGTATTCGTCCGCCAAGCTGTGTTGCATCCATTTCAAGCGAGAGAATAGCAGCCCTGCGGTTGTCTCGTACAGCAGCAAGCGCTGCAAAAAGCATAAATGCAGTTTTACCCATTCCCGGACGGGCAGCAATGATATTAAGCGTTGACTTACCCCAACCGCCCAATACAGTATCCAGATCAGCGACACCGGATGTTACACCCGGAATCCCTCCTGCTTCGGAGCGTTTAGCCTTGTCGTAATAAAGATCAAACGTGCGGTCTACTACGTCTTTCATTGACAAAGTACGGTCTTCGGCATAGAGCTGTTCCATCATAAAACCGCAAAGCTTCTGCATTTCGGATACCAGATCTTCGGGATTTGTTTCGGGATCAAAAGCCGAATTGGTTAGAGCCGAACTTTTCAGAATAAATTCGCGCATCATGTATTTCTCTTTCATTACGGCTATATGAAAAGAGAGGTTTACGCCCGAATAGACTTGCCCTACCAGACTTGCTACCAGATATGGAACACCTAATGCTGAAGCCAGTGCGCTGTCCATACGCATCAGTTCCTGTACCACAAGCAGCATATCGCAAGTGTGAAGCCGCTCCATTGTCTGTTTGATACCCCGGAACACGAATGCCAGATCCGAACGCGAAAACATTTCCTCACTTAACGTTCTGAGAGCCGTATCGGCGCACCCTTTTTCTATGAGCATCGCACCCAGAACCACTTCCTCCAAATCGCGGCATTCGGGCAATGATAGCTGCATCGTCTGCTTCTCTTCGTTTCTCATAGTCTGATTTTTCGCGTTTGATTTCTGGTTGAATTGATTGTGATTTTCCATTGTTATTCGATTTTTGATAGTTATTGTTTTTAGTATTAAACTCCGATTTAAGAAAATAAGCAAAGCGTCGGAGCAACTCTTTCTGCTTGAGGAATTCCATTCCCTCAGCCTCCTGACGAAGAATAAAGCGATTGAACCAGTTCTCCAGATCATTGCTGTTGCATTCGTAGAGCTGCTGAAAGTATGTCCTGGATTTTTCGGGAATTGCCTCTGTCATAACCGGATTCTCACTGAACAGGATCGTCGGATTCTTGTATTCCTGAAAATTAGCCTTACGCGCCTTATTCACTACTACTTCTTCTTTAGTATTTATAATATCTGTTTTATGTTCGTCAGGGGGTAGTTCGCCGGGCATGCTTTCCTCTTTCGTGTTTTTCTCATTATCCGGATCGCTATCATCTTCCGCAAATACCCATCCATAAAAGGTTACAGAGGTGTAGAACTGATGTTTGCTTTCTTCGGAGCCTGTTCGTCCGGTACTAAGGACAGACAAACAAACTTTCCGCTTATATTTCTTTATAAGTCCGTTCTTCTGAAGTTTCTCCAGAAATCGTCTGAAGGAAGAGTCGGACACTCCGAAGCGTTCTGCCATCCGTGCAACAGAAAAGCAGAGTTCATATTTGTTTAACTCAACGGGAGTTCCGTAAAGGTTGTACGTTACTGGCTTATAAGGGGCAAATGACATCAGCTCTATAAGCATTTTAACTTCCGTAGCGGCAAGGCTTCGCCAGAAGGAGCCATCGAGCAGCTCTTTCGCTATTTTTAAATATCCCATGATTTAATGTTTAGTTGTTTGTACTCACTCTTCATCAATTCCATCTGTCAACTTTTCCCGGAAAAAAGAAGCAATCGGAATTTTGATTCGTATTATCCCAAAAGTTCATACGTATGATGCGGCCGGTTCATACGTATGAAAATATATTTTCATACGTATGAACGTGTACGTTCATTTAAATGAACTGGCGCGTTCGTTTAAATGAACTGGCGCGTTCGTTTAAATGAATGACTTTTACTAAAAAAGGTTGACAGGTTTAGAAACTAATTACGGATTGAGTTTACAGTGTCGTTTTCTTAATCCGTTTTGGGTTTACAAGAGAAGAAACTTATTACTATTTCGGTTTACAGTGAAAAAAATTAGTG
>JBOFDD010000156.1:0-2937 GCA_051646645.1 Bacteroidales bacterium
CGTTAGTGATAAAATACTTTGCGGTCCCGTGAGGTGTATTGCTTCGATATACATTCCGATATACTACTCAAAAGGAGCATCCCCGGAACAGGGATACTCCTTAAATTTGATGTTTGTTCATTCAAACACAAGTATGAGAAAAAGAAAAGCATTCTCTTCTGACAGGTAATCTCAAATTACTCAACGTGAGCGCGAATCATCCATGTTGTTTTCTCAAACTCTTCGATGAAGTTTTGTAAGTATGAAATTGTTCCTTCATCAAGCGGTTTTTTTGATTCAAGATCTGCAAGATCAGAACGGGTTTCACGGATTACAGTTTCATAATCTTCCAGCAAGATTTTCAACATATCAATTGCAGAAGGAAGATCTTTATGATCATCGTATTCTTTTACTCTTGTATGGTCAAGGCATCCATGAAGTGAGCCGATAGGACGTCCGTCAAGTGCGCGAACACGTTCAGCTGTAGCATCAATTCCCTCAAACAATTGAGTGTATAATTTTTCCATAAATGCATGGTAAGTTCCGAAAGAAGGACCTTTAATATTCCAGTGGAAGTTCCATGTTTTTGCTAAAAGCACAAACTGATCTGATAGCAGATTATTAAGAATAGTAACACTAGGTTTTACTACATCTTTTGGCATTCCGATATTCATTTCCATAGCAAATTTGTTTTATAGTTTAGATTAGTAATCTTGTAATTATTTAAACGTAAAACAACAGCTACATAAGATAGTTTATGAAATACCATATTTTAACAAACATCAAAACAGGATAAATCTGCTACTCATGGTGGTATGGTTCATTATTCAGAATGGTCATAGCACGATAAATCTGTTCAACAAAAAACAGACGGATCATCTGATGCGAGAAGGTCATTTTAGACAGAGATATTTTCTCTTTTGCCATATCGTAAATACGCTGCGAAAAGCCGTAAGGGCCTCCTACCACAAAGACAAGACGCTTCGAGACGGTATGAGTTTTCTTTTCTATATATTCAGCAAACTTCATGGACGTGAATTCCTTGCCTTTTTCGTCCAGCAAAACAAGATAGTCACCCGGCTGAAATTTAGCCAGAAGCATATCGGCTTCCTTTTCTTTTTGTTGTTCGAACGTTAAATCTTTCGTATTCTTAAGTTCAGGAATAACTTCGAGATCAAAAGGGATATAGAACTTTAATCTCTTCTGATACTCCGCAATAGCATCAACAAAATATTTCTCAGTAGTCTTACCGATCACAAGCAAAGTAATCTTCATTTCTATACACAATTAAAATCAACTAATACAATAACAAATCTTCTCAGCAAACCGGATGCTGAACTTAGCCCTTTCAAAGAAAGAACAAACAGGGCTATCTGAAAGGTCAGACAACCTTCAGACAGCCCCTGTATATTTTAAGAAGCTGCTTCGATTATTTTCGTAAAAACAGATTCTAAAACAAGGTATCATTCAGCAATTTTGCTTTCGAAGCCAGCTTGCGATAATCTTTAGACTGCATAAACTTATTCATCAACTCAAGATGAGTCAGATGATGCGTATCAGTTCCAATAAAATCTACAAACCCTTTTTCAAGCAACCAAAATGCAGTTTCTTTTATCTCTTTTCCATAACAACCGGAAAAAGAGAGCAAATTCACCTGGAACGAACAGCCCTGAGCATGAATACTTTCATACTGATACCGATCCTTGTGGTAATAAGAATAGCGTTCGGGGTGAGCCAAAATCGGCTTAAAGCCCTTAAGCTGAAGATCGAAAACTAATTCTTTTATACCCATATAAGGCTGAATAAATGAATTTTCGATCAGCAGATAATTCTTTGGAAAGGGAATTAATTCACCTCTGTCTTTATGCGCCTGAAAAGTTTCGTCAATCCGGTATTCAGCAGAATAGTGAATATTCGGATTCAAACCTCTTTTCTTTAACTCCTCCTGCAACACATTATATGCGGCTGAAATTGTCCCGCGATTATTCGGAAACACTTCATGCGTAATATGCGGAGTGGCTACAAAGTTTTCAATACCAATATTCATCAATCCTTCGAGCAACTGAACCGAAGTTTCGGGATTCTTTGAGCCATCATCAATTCCCGGAAGGAAGTGAGCATGAACATCAGTATGAAAACAGAGCTTTTCAGGAGCTTTCTTCTTAAATAAAAAATCAAACATTATCTATTCTGATACATTTGTTTGTAATAGTTCCGGCGGGCAGCAACTGCCACCCGCCGGAATAATACCTTTCACAGGCGCTAAGATTTAATTATTGGTTATCTAACAACCAGATATCGTTAAATCTTGGAGCGTATTTTTCTCTGATTTGGCTTCTTTTCTCAGCTGCTGATTCGCGATCGTTAAAGCTTGCTACAATTACACGGTACATACCCTGCGCATTTTGAGCCAGAAGTGCAGGATAACCCGCTTCAATCATCTGTGCTTTCAATCCTTCAGCGTTTGTTTTGTTTTTGAAACTACCAACAACAATATTCCAGCGTTTCAAGCCTGCAACATCCGATTCTGTTACTCCGGTAACTTTTTCTACCTGAACAGGCGCATGAGTAGTTTGCGTGCGTTTCACCTCAACCACCTCAAATGTTTCGTTTTCAGCAGGCGTTGTTACAACTTCTTTCTCTTTGGCTTTTTCGTAAGCAGCTTTATATGCATTTTGATTAGTCTTACATGAAGTTGCTGACAATGCTAATACAGCTACAGAAATGATCATTAAGTTCTTTTTCATAACTCTCTGTTTTATGAATATATTTTACTCTCGCAAATATACAGATTCTGAATAACTCTGCAATTATTAAGTCTTTTTTTATTACAAAACCGAATAAAAGGAAAGGGAGCTGAACACAGAGTCCGACTCCCTTTCTTCCAAATAACTAAGTAACTAACTTCGATACTAATTTACGTTTAAATGATACACAGACGTAATGTTTTAATATTTA
>JBOFDD010000157.1:0-3305 GCA_051646645.1 Bacteroidales bacterium
TATTTCTAAAGAGTACGGTATTGAAAAAACTTTCGTTCACTGCTTTATGGACGGACGTGATACTGACCCTCGCAGTGGTTTAGGATTTATCGAAAAACTTGAAGGTCACCTGAAAGAATCGACAGGCGAAATCGCATCAATCATCGGACGCTACTATGCTATGGACCGCGACAAACGTTGGGAACGTGTAAAAGAGGCTTACGACGTAATGGTTAATGGCGTTGGCACTAAATCTACCGATATGGTTGAAGCTGTTCGTGCTTCTTACGAAGAAGGCGTAACTGATGAATTCATCAAACCTATCGTTCATGTTGATGCTGACGGAAAACCGGTTGGTCTGATCTCTGAAGGAGATATGGTTATTTTCTTCAACTACAGAAATGACCGTGCAAAAGAGCTTACTCAGGTACTTACTCAGGAAGATATGCCTGAAGCGGGAATGAAAACAATTCCATTGTACTATTGCTGTATGACTCCTTATGATTCAAAATTCCAGGGTCTTCATATTCTTTTCAACAAAGAGAATGTTGCAAACACTTTAGGTGAATACCTTGCTACAAAAGGAATGTCTCAGCTTCGTATTGCTGAAACAGAAAAGTATGCTCACGTTACATTCTTCTTCTCAGGAGGTCGTGAAAGCGAATTCGAAGGCGAAGAGCGCGTGTTGATCCCATCTCCGAAAGTAGCTACTTACGATTTGCAACCAGAAATGAGTGTATTCGAAGTTGCTAATGCACTGGAGGCAGAAATCAAAAAACAAAAATTTGATTTCATCGCTTGTAACTTTGCGAATGGCGACATGGTAGGCCACACCGGTATCTACAGAGCAATCGAAAAAGCGATCAAAGCGGTTGACGACAGCGTTAAACAAGTAGTTGAAGCTGCTAAAGCAAACGGATACGAAGTAATCATTATTGCTGACCACGGAAATGCCGATAACGCATTAAACGAAGATGGTTCGGAAAATACTGCTCACTCACTTAATCCGGTTCCGTTTGTATATGTAACAGAAAACAAAGATGCTAAAGTTGAAAACGGTATCCTTGCTGATGTTGCTCCATCTATCTGTCATATCCTTGGCGTTCCTGCCGCAGCAGAAATGACAGGTCGTAACTTGATAAAATAAATTTCACATATTAAATAGAGAGGTCGAAAGCCTCTCTATTTTCACTCATAATCCATTATGTTACAAATAGAAAATACAGTTGTAAGTTTAGATGTTGTTGAACAAGAATTTATCTGCGATCTTCAGGCATGTTTAGGTGCTTGTTGTATTGAAGGTGATGCGGGAGCTCCGCTCGAAGAGAGTGAGAAAGCGAAACTTGAGGAGATACTACCTGTTATATGGGATGATTTATCACCCGCTGCACAAGCAGTTATTAAAGAACAAGGGGTAGCTTATGTTGATGAAGACAAAGATCTTGTAACTTCTACTGTAAACGGTAAAGACTGTGTTTTTACATGTTATGAGAAAAATGGCATGTGTCATTGTGCGATTGAAAAAGCTTACAGAGAAGGTAAGGTTGATTTCTACAAACCGGTTTCTTGTCATCTGTATCCTATTCGCGTTGATAAATACCCTGCATTTTCAGCATTGAATTTCCACCGTTGGAAGATCTGTAGTGCTGCTCAGGTACTTGGTAAAAAGCACGGCGTTAAGGTTTATGAGTTTTTGAAAGAACCATTGATCCGCAAATTTGGTGAATCATGGTATCAGCAACTTGAAATTGCAGCAAGACATTTCAATTCTAAGAAATAAGTAAAAAGCCCGGAAGCAAATCGTAGCTTCCGGGCTTTTTTATTGTGTTTTAATACGACTTATCAGAATGCAATTGTATTCAGATTCTTATCCACGATTATACCGTCTTTCACTTTCAGATCAACGTTTGATTTACGTTTCGCTTTAAGTTTGATCGTCATAATCACCTTCGATCCCTCAATAGCCGGCTTATTCCCTTTGTTTACAAAAGTAGGGTACAAAGCTTTTGTCCCATCCGTATGCAAACGGTCATAAGTCAGATTCTGCATCGCTGCAAGCTCTTCACCATCAATTCCTGCAAACTCCCAGTCCTGCGTATTATACGGTATTGCAAAACTAAGTGCATTTACTGATTTCAAATCTTTACCTTCAACTTTTATCTCAAGTATTTCTCCAGCCTGAACACTTTTCTTAGCTGGTTTAATCATGATTGTTCCGGCAAGCGGTTCTACAGACTTACTATCCACTCCGTCTTCCAGTTCAACAGCCACATTTGATATATCATAAGCATCGATCAACCCATTATTATTCAGGTCTCCTTTACTTACATAATCAAAATCAGAGTCTGTTTTACGAAGTCCCGTATAGTTCATATACGAAGTAAAGTCATTCTCATCAATTTTTCCGTCGAAGTTGATATCTCCCGGAATATAACTTGGCGTTCCTTTCACTTTGAATACATAAAGTTCGCGTCCTGATCCATATCCTCCGATACCATCTGTCACGCTCATCTTAATAAAGCGCGCTGTCGGTTGGTTAGGGAACGTAAATGTTTGCACATCCGTACCTTCCCACTCAAAGCTGCCTGCTTCAGTCCAGTTCTTTTTATCCATACTGTAGAAAACCATACCTTTCTGAAGGACACCGTTTCCTCTGCTTGTACGTGGCAAATACTCGAAACGATCAAGTACATTCACACTCCGAAGATCCATAATCATATCAAAAGGCACTGCTTTTGCCGACCATTTTGTATGCCATGTATCCTTCTCATCGAAGTTAAACAAGCGATTAATCCCCTGTCCTCCCTGGTTTGCACAAGTTGTTTCTCCACGAATACCCTTGATAGCAAATTCAAGCGGATTAGACAGCGTAGTCGCATCCACGTGTGTCCATTCCGAAACACCGGATTTGTTTACAGCTCTGACATCAAATCCATAAGCCGTCACCGGATTTAGCTCATCAAACAATAAACAAGTATCTTTGATTTGTGTATAAATCTGATTATTGTGTCTGATTTCATAGTAATCTGCTTCTGCTACCGGAGTCCACGATGGAGTCAATGTATAAGGAGCAGTATTGTCTGATGTCACACGAGCATCCACAGCAGCAAGTTTGCCTTGGTTTGTCAGGTGCGAATTCCCTGTATTGAACACATATCCTTTTACCTGAAGCTGAACCTCATTTTTCGTGATATCTGTTTTTTGCAGCTTCACGTGCAGAACCGGATTTTTCGTAATTACCTTCTCTGCAAAAGGAGTTCCGGCTGTTGCAAAACGATTCATATTGGGTTGAGCCTCGTAGTAATATACATTTACATTCGATTCCA
>JBOFDD010000158.1:0-12224 GCA_051646645.1 Bacteroidales bacterium
CAAGCTGTTGTCGCTTTCGGGTTACTTAAAACAACGGTGAAAACAGATCGTCTTGAGAAAATGAGTAACAATCAGATAAAGAAAGAGAAAGCAACAGTTTCTTTTGTTAGTTCACATACGAACGACGATATCCGTGAGCGTAAGCTTAACTTCTCGCACGATATTGATGTGAGAGGGATGCGTGCCGATGAGGCGTTGCAGGCTGTAGCCTATTTTATTGATGATGCAATTCTGGTTTCGGCAGGCTCGGTACGAATATTACACGGAACAGGAACGGGCGCTTTACGTCAGGTGATTCGTCAATATCTCTCTACTGTGCCGGGAGTTAAACGCTTCCGCGATGAGCATGTGCAGTTTGGCGGAGCGGGTATAACTGTAGTGGAATTTGACTAGTGTGAAATAAGGCTAAATAAAGAAACAGGTGGAACGAAAGTATCTGCTTCTTTGTTTATTGTGAATAACTTTTTACTTGTTTATTGCCCTATTTTATTATAAAAAATAAAAATGGTGCTAATATTGTATGCGACCTGTCATTTAAACATTACATTTGTCGCAGTAAAAAGAAAATACTTTTTCAGAAACAAAATAAAATCGAAAAGCTATGGCGAACATTAGATCACTTAAGAAAACGATTAATGCAATTTCAGAAGAATTAATCGGAGAATGTTTTGTATGTCTTTATTACATGCCGAATGCGGATAGTGATAAGCTTATTTCATTGATGAATCAAGTGTCAGACATTCAGGCAGAGTCGCTTAAACGTGTTAGAAAATGCGGAGGGAAAGATCCGAAGCAGGTGAAGGCATATTACCGTTCTTTGTCACATGACTTCAGTGCTAAAGTAGCAGGCATTATCGAAGAATTGACAAGCTTAGGAGCTGCTTAAGATTTTAAACAGCTTCTTAGATAAGTAAAATAATCAGAAAGTAATTGTGGGGATGAAAAAAGCGTTAAGTCGGTTGATATTGAAAATGTTCGGATGGCAATGTAAAGTGACTGTGCCGGATTTACCTAAATGTGTTATTTGTGTTGCTCCGCATACAAGTAACTGGGATTTTATTGTAGGTAAGTTATTTTATAATGCAGCAGGAAGACATGCATCTTTCCTGATTAAGAAAGAGTGGTTTTTCTTTCCGATGGGATCAATTTTTAGATCAATGGGTGGTGTGCCGGTTGAAAGAGGTCGTAAGAATGATATGGTTCAGCAAATGGTGGACCTGTTTAAAACTAAAGATCACTTCCAGTTAGCGATTACACCCGAAGCTACACGTAAGCGTAACCCAAACTGGAAAAAAGGATTTTACTACATTGCGAAAAGAGCAAATGTACCTATTGTTTTAGCTTATATGGATTATGGTAAGAAAGTAATGGGAATGGAAGTTGTTTTCACTCCAACTGACGATGAAGAAGCTGATATGAAATATATCAAGCATTATTTTACTCAGTTTACAGCCAGACATCCTGAGAATTTTGCAACAGGTGATGAATAAAAAACTTCGGGTTTCGTCCTACCAGATGGATGTTGTTTGGGAAAATAAACAACTTAATCTGGATAAGGTTGAGAAAGCCGCAAATGAACTTAAGGGTAAAACAGATATTCTGATATTACCTGAAATGTTTAGTACCGGATTCTCGATGTCTCCGGAAAAATTAGCAGAAGAGAATAAAGGAGAGACAATCTCTCGTTTAAAGGAAATTGCCCGCGAATGTGAAATAGCATTCGTGGGTAGTTTTATAGCATCCGAAAACGATCATTTTTATAACAGAGGATTCTTTATTACTCCAGTTTCGGCAGAGTTTGGTGATAAACGCCATCTGTTTCGCATGGGTGAAGAGTCAAAACACTACAGTGCAGGAGATAAAAGACTTATAGTTAACTACAAAGACTTTAATATTGCATTGTTTGTCTGTTATGACCTCCGTTTTCCGGTATGGAGCAGCAATTATATGAATGCTTATGATCTGGCCATATATGTTGCCAGCTGGCCAAAGCCCCGGATAGGAGCATGGTCTGTTTTGCTCGAAGCAAGAGCAATAGAAAATTCATGCTACGTATGTGGTGTAAACCGCTGTGGCGTGGATGGGCTTGGACTGATTTATTCAGGAGGATCTAAGGTAGTATCTCCTAAAGGAGAACTATTATCTCAGTCTCAGGATTCAGTCGAAGATATAACAACTGTAGAATTAGATAAAGCCTGGCTGGAAGATTATCGCAGAAAATTTCCGGTATGGAAAGATTCGGATAACTTTATGCTTCTGGCTGACTAAATAACTGAAATAAACTATCAACCTAACAGTAACAATAAAATTGTAATATGAGAACCAATTTAAGTTCGCTGATTACATTGAACCGCATTCCGCTTAAGTATTATAAGCCGGCAAATGCTTTTGAACGTTCGGTAATCACACGCTATGAGAAATTTAGTACAGATATTTTCGAATCAGAAAACGAAGCGGCATGTAATGTTGCACGCGAAGTAGCTGCTGCTATTCAGGAGAAACAAAACAATGGACAGCAATGTGTTCTTGCTTTACCGGGAGGTTATTCTCCACGTGCTATTTATGCTGAGCTTGTGCGTATGCATAAAGAGGAAGGGTTAAGCTTCAAAAATGTTGTTGTATTCATTATAAGCGAGTTTTATCCGCTATCGGATAATCCGCCTCACAGCAACCTGAAAATGGTTAAAGAATATCTTTTGGATCATATTGATATCGATCCGAAACATATCTTTTCTCAGGATGGAACAATTGCTAAAGAAGATATTGCAGAGCATGCTCTTCAGTATGAACAGAAAATCGGAGATTTCGGAGGCCTGGATATTGCTTTGACAGGAATGGGTCGTCTTGGAAATATCGGACATAACGAGCCGGGCTCACGCTTGAACTCAAAAACTCGTCTTGTTTTATTAGATGGAGAATCATTGAAAGATACAGCTCGTTTCTTCAGCTCTATTCAGAATGTGCCTGATTGTGCGATCACAATGGGTATTGCAACTCTAATGGAAGCTAAGAAAGTAATTCTGATTGCTTTCGGTGAGTCTAAATCAAAAATCGTAAAACAGGTAGTAGAAAATCCGATTACGGATATGGCTCCTGCTTCTTACTTCCAGAACCACAACAACGCAAAAGTTGTATTGGATCTGAATTCAGCAGAAAAACTTACACGTATCCGCACTCCATGGTTAGTTACTTCATGTGAATGGAATGATATGATGGTGCGTCGTGCTATCGTTTGGTTATGCGAAAAAACAGGTAAGCCAATTCTTAAACTTACAAACAAGGATTATAACGAATTTGGTTTGCAGGAATTGCTTGCACTTTACGGATCAGCTTATAATGTGAATATCAAGATCTTTAATGATCTTCAGCACACAATTACAGGATGGCCGGGTGGAAAACCTAACGAAGATGATAAATATCGTCCTGAAAGAGCTACTCCATATCCGAAACGTGTGTTGGTGTTCAGCCCGCACCCGGATGATGATGTAATCTCTATGGGTGGTACATTCCGTCGTCTGGTAGATCAGAACCACGATGTATATGTAGCATACGAAACTTCGGGTAACATTGCTGTAGGTGATGAAGAGGTTATTCGTTCTATGTCTCTTTACAGAAGCCTGATCGAAAAGTTCGATCCACAGAATACAGCGATGCTTGAAAAATATGATTCAATCGTTAACTATCTTCTCCACGAAAAGAAAGAAGGCGATATGGATCCGCTTGATATTCGCTACATCAAAGGACATCTTCGTCGCGAAGAAGCTCGTTCGGCTTGTCGTTTCGTAGGCGTTAAACCTGAGAATGTAAACTTCCTTGATTTGCCTTTCTATGAAACAGGTGCAATCAAAAAAGGAGATTTGAGCGAGAAAGATATGCTAATCGTAAAAGATCTTCTTGAGAAAGTTCAGCCTCATCAGATCTTTGTAGCAGGTGACCTTGCCGATCCGCACGGAACTCATAAAGTTTGTCTTGATGCAGTTCTTGCTGCTATTGATGAAGCAAAAGGTTCTGAATGGTTAGATAACTGTCGTATCTGGATGTACCGTGGTGCATGGGCTGAGTGGGAAATTGAAAACATCGAAATGGCTGTTCCAATCTCTCCTGAAGAGTTAAGACAGAAACGTAATGCAATTCTTCGTCACCAATCTCAGATGGAAAGTGCTCCGTTCCTTGGTAACGATGAGCGTCTGTTCTGGCAGCGTGCTGAAGAGCGTAACCGTGCAACAGCTGATTTGTATCAACAACTTGGTCTTGCTTCTTACGAGGCTATCGAGGCGTTTGTTGAGTACAAACCATTATAATAAACTACATACAAAAACGGGTCTCTTCGTCATGAAGAGATCCGTTTTTAAATTTATATTCATATGGATAAACCCCGTAAAGTTCTGATAACAGGTGCTAACGGCGGGATAGGGAGAGAGCTTATCCGCGCTTTTGCTTGTGCCGGCTATGAGGTGATAGCTACTGATATAACAGCTTCATCATTGGAGTTTGATGAAGCTATAACATACTTTCAGGCTGATTTGTCTGATGCAGCATCTGTACATGATCTGTTTTTCTTCGTAAGCTCGCAATTCGGATCGTTAGATGTACTGATTAATAACGCAGCAATAAGCAAATTCTGTAAACCGTTAAGAGAACTTACGGTGGATGAATTTGATTCGGTGCTTCAGGTTAATCTTCGTGGTGCTTTTGTTTGTATGAAAGAATTTATTCGCTTGCATGAGCCGGGAAGACCTGGAGCAATTATTAATGTAAGCTCAACTCGTTCTTTTATGAATGAAAGTGGTTGGGATGCTTACGGAACGTCAAAGGGAGGTGTGAATTCACTGACGATTTCTTCGGTCGTTTCGTTATCCGGTACAGGTATTACGGTAAATGCGATTGCTCCGGGATGGATTGAATGTGGCGATTATGACAGCCTTTCGGAAGAGGATCACCGGCAACATCCTTCGGGTAGAGTAGGAAAGCCTGATGATATAAGTCGCCTGGCCTTGTTTCTGGCTGATCCAAATAATAATTTTATCAATGGCGAAGTGATTCGGATTGATGGCGGTATGACTAAAAAGATGGTCTATGCTGAATAAAAAAACAGCCCTGCTCTGATTAATTTCAGTGCAGGGCTGTTTCGTAGGTCTTTGTAACTAAATTACTCAAACATGCCGATTGACTCACAGTAGTCAAGTTCGCCACGGATAACAAAAACAACTTCTTCCGGATCGAAATCAGCTACTTTGTCTTTCTTCGCGTTTTTAACTACGTATTCAACCAGTTTGTTTTCGTCAATTTCAATTTCTTCATCATCATCGGCATTGAATACACCTGATGTTTCGAAATATTCGTAGATCAGATCCACAACATAACAAATATCGTCATTTGTGAATTTCTCTTTCATGTCCTGAGGAAGATAGTTTTTAATAAACTTCAATGATTCCTCATCGTCATATAAAAACAAATCGTCTTGATTGCTCATAATATCTTGTGTTTAAATTCGAGTTCTGAACGTAAATATATAAATTATTTCTATATGTAAAGCATAAACGTTTTTTTCTTTCATTAAAATGTAACTTTCAAAGAAGCTTATTCGAATTTTAATTCAAGCCTTGTGTAGTCGTCTTTTTTTTATAAAGAATTTCCTGACGAAATAAAAAAGAATAACTTTGCACGTTTTAAAAGTATTACTCATTGATAAATTAAAACTGAATGTATGGTTATGCTGTCCCTCTGAACAGACGTATATCATAACCATGTATTTCGTTTCTTCAAAAATAAATGACAAAATGAATGTTGCTATAGTTGGAACCGGTTATGTCGGTTTGGTTACCGGCG
Organism: Bacteroidales bacterium; assembly: GCA_051646645.1. GTDB lineage: Bacteria > Bacteroidota > Bacteroidia > Bacteroidales > UBA7332 > UBA7332. The sequence continues at coordinate 5,830 of JBOFDD010000158.1, forward strand.
CATGCTTTGCCGAAATGGGTGTGACTGTTTGTTGCGTGGATATTGATGAAAAGAAAATCAATAATCTAAAAAACGGCATTATACCTATTTATGAACCGGGGCTTGAAGAACTTGTTGAGCGGAATGTTGCTGCAGGACGCTTGCATTTTACTACAGATCTTACGAAATGTCTGAATGATGTTGATGTTATTTTTAGTGCAGTAGGTACACCACCGGATGAAGATGGTAGTGCAGACCTGAAATATGTGCTTGAAGTAGCGCGTACGGTGGGCAGACACATGAATGAATATAAACTGCTTGTTACTAAGAGTACCGTTCCTGTTGGTACTGCTCTGAAGGTGAAACAGGTGATTGCGGAAGAGTTGCAGAAAAGAGGTCTGGATATCGAATTTGATGTAGCCTCTAATCCTGAATTTTTGAAAGAGGGTGCTGCTATTAATGATTTTATGAGTCCGGACCGCGTAGTAGTAGGAGTCGAATCAGAACGTGCTAAAGAACTTCTTACCCGCTTGTACAGGCCATTCCTTATTAATAACTTCCGTGTTATATTTATGGATATTCCGTCTGCCGAGATGACTAAGTATGCAGCCAATGCGATGCTTGCTACGCGCATCAGTTTTATGAACGATATTGCAAATCTTTGCGAGATTGTTGGAGCAGATGTAAATATGGTTCGTAAAGGTATCGGATCAGATGTCCGTATTGGTAACAAGTTTCTTTATTCAGGATGTGGTTATGGCGGATCTTGCTTCCCGAAAGATGTAAAGGCTCTTATTCATACAGCCGAAGATTTTGGTTATAAAATGGAGGTTATTTCAGCTGTAGAGAAAGTAAACGATAATCAGAAGAAAGTGCTATTCTCTAAGTTTAACCGTCTGTATACGGGGACTCATTCAGGTACACGTGTTGCGATATGGGGATTAAGCTTTAAGCCTGAGACAGATGATATGCGTGAAGCCACTTCAATTGTGCTTATCAACCAGTTGCTTGATGCCGGATGTACGGTTGTCGTTTACGATCCAGTAGCAATGGAAGAGTGTGAGTGCCTTTTTGGTGATCGTATTGAATATGCTAAAGATATGTATGAAGCTGTATTGGATGCGGAAGCTCTTTTCCTCGTTACAGAATGGAAAGAATTCAGAATGCCAAGCTGGAAGGTTATACGCCGTACAATGGCAGGTAATCTGATTCTTGACGGACGTAACATTTACGATCCGAAAGAAGTGAAAGAAGCCGGTTTTACATATGAAGGAATCGGTATCAGATAAATGCTTGAAAAAAAGGATTTTTCTTATCTCATTAAAACGGTAAGAAAAGTCCTTTTTTTGTTTTTTAGTATATTAGCTTCGCTTGCTTTTGTGTCACTTTATTACATTTATGTCCGTAAATACAGTGAAACTTGGTAATGCAAGGAACTAAATGAGTTGTTTAGTTATTTTTAACTCAAAATAGAGCAGACAAACGCATCACAACTCTATTTTTGTGTTTATAATCCTAATATAGAAACTATATTAATTAAAAATATTCAAAATATTATTCTTATGAATCAGGCAATAGATATCAGAGAATTAAATGAAAGAATCGAAGCGAAAAGCTCTTTTGTAAACGTTTTGATGATGGGGATGGATCAGCGTATTGTTGGTCAGAAACATCTTGTTGAGTCGTTGTTGATTGGTCTTCTTTCAAACGGACACGTTCTTTTGGAAGGGGTTCCCGGATTGGCGAAAACTTTGGCTATTAAGACATTGTCTGAGTTGATTGAGGCGAAATATAGCCGTATTCAGTTTACTCCTGATTTATTACCTGCCGACGTTTTAGGTACGATGGTCTATAGCCAGAAGACAGAAGAATTTCATATCAAACAAGGTCCGATCTTTGCAAACTTTGTATTGGCAGATGAGATCAACCGTGCCCCTGCAAAAGTTCAGTCTGCTCTTTTGGAGGCGATGCAGGAACGTCAGGTGACTATCGGTGAGAAAACATTCAAGCTGGACGATCCGTTCCTTGTAATGGCAACTCAGAACCCGATTGAGCAGGAAGGTACTTATCCGCTTCCTGAAGCACAGGTAGACCGTTTTATGCTGAAAGTAGTTCTGACTTATCCGAAGAAAGAGGAGGAGAGACTGATCATTCGTCAGAATATGAATCCGAATCCTAAACCAGTTGTTCCGGTTGTTAAAGCTTCCGAAATTATCGAAGCCCGCAACCTGGTTCGTGAAATCTATATGGATGAGAAGATTGAAAAATATATCGTAGATATAATTTTTGCAACACGTTTCCCTGCAGAAGCAGGACTTGAGTCATTGAAAAATATGATTTCGTTCGGTGCATCTCCTCGTGCATCTATCAGTTTGGCTATTGCTGCCAGAGCTTATGCATTTATCAAACGCAGAGGATATGTTATTCCTGAAGATGTTCGTGCTGTATGCTTTGATGTAATGCGCCACCGTATTGGTCTTACTTACGAAGCTGAGGCAAATAACCTTACTACGGAAGAAATTATCAGCGAAATTTTGAATAAGGTTGAAGTGCCTTAATTTACTCATTTAACTTACTCTTTAAATAATGGAAACAAGTGAATTATTAAAGAAGGTAAGGCAAATCGAAATCAAAACTCGTGGACTTTCCAATAATATTTTTGCCGGACAATACCATTCAGCTTTCAAAGGTCGTGGTATGGCTTTCTCCGAAGTACGGGAATACAACTACGGAGATGACATCCGCGATATTGACTGGAATGTTACAGCCCGATATACAAAACCCTATATCAAGGTTTTTGAAGAGGAGCGCGAACTGACAGTTATGTTGATGGTCGATGTGTCGGGCAGTAGTGTTTTTGGAACAAGACATGCATTAAAAAAGGAAATCATAACAGAAATCGCTGCAACGCTGGCTTTTTCTGCTATCCAGAATAACGATAAAATTGGAGTAATCTTCTTTTCGGATAAAATTGAGAAATTTATTCCGCCACAAAAAGGAAAGAAGCATATCCTTTACATTATTCGTGAGTTGATTGAGTTTCATCCCGAAAATCAGGGAACGGATATTTCACAGGCATTGCGATATGTTTCGAATGCACTGAAACGCCGGTGTACTGCATTCTTAATATCCGACTTTATTGATACTAAGAATCTGAAGGATGCACTTACGATTGCCAATAACAAGCATGATCTGGTTGCTATACAAGTTTATGATGAGCGTGAGGCTGAGCTTCCGGCTGTCGGACTGATGAAGGTGAAAGATGCCGAAACAGGTTCCGATAAATGGATTGATACTTCTTCGTCAAAAGTGCGTGATGCTTACCGCAACTGGTGGCTTAAGCTTCAGACAACAACAAAAGATGCGATGACAAAAAGCCGCGTTGATTTTGTTTCAATTGCCACAGACGAGGACTATGTTCAGTCCCTTATGACTTTGTTTAAGCGACGTCATTAAAAGATTTGCGTATGAATACACTTGCCTTATGGCAGGTGTGTTCATCTCTATATTATTTCAACAAAGAAAAAGCGAATGAATAGATTACGTTTAATAAAACTTTTTGCAGTGGTTGCATTTACATCCTCTGTGCCGTTTACTCAGGTTGCAGCGCAGGATGTAACATTAAAGACAACCATTGACTCTACTTCTATCTATATTGGCGATCAGACGCTCATTCACTTGGATCTTTCTCAAAAACTTGGCGAGATAGTTCAGCTACCTTATTTTCCGGACACAATTACTAACGGTATTCTTGTGCTCAATACAAGTAAACCCGATACAGTGAAATTGGGGAATGATCGTATCCAGATTAAAATGGATTACCTCGTGACTTCTTTTGATGAAGGTCTTTATTATATTCCACCGTTTAAGGCGATTAGCGGACAAGACACAGTGCTGTCAAACGACCTGGGCTTAAAAGTGCTTACTTTTAATGTGGAAGATACAACCGATGGAGCATTCTTCGATATTAAACCGGTCTATGATGCACCCTGGGTTTTTGCAGATTACTTTTTTCTTGTTCTCGGATTATTCAGCGGAATATGGATCATACTTCTGATTCTTATTGCTCTAAAAAAATACAGAAACAGAAAAGCGGGTATTCTGCCTGTTGCACCGGCTGAACCTCTGCTTCCGGCAGATGTGGAAGCATTGCAGGCCCTTGAGTCATTAAAGCAGGCTAAATTGTGGCAAACAGGATACGAGAAAGAGTATTATACACGTATTACAGATACGCTGCGTCGTTATCTGGAGCGTCGTTTCAATATTAACGCAATGGAAATGACTTCTTCTGAAATCATGGATACACTTCGTGGATCTGATGAGGTGAAAGAAGTTAAAAATCAATTGCGCAATATTCTTGAGACTGCCGATTATGTGAAGTTTGCCAAAATGAGTCCGATGCCTGACGAAAATGAGGCTAATCTTAGCCGTGCCGTACAAGTGATCAAGGAAACTCGTCCGGTAGAGAAAGTGGAAGAGAATGAAGCTCAGCCTGAAAAGTCAAACAAGAGTTCTGAAGCGAAGTAAAAAGCAATATGTACTCATAAAAAACTAACTTATGCTTGAATTTGCAAAGCCTCAATATTTCATATTGATGGTTATTCCTCTGGCAATGGTTGTCTGGTATATTTTCAGACAGTCCAGAGCAGAGGCTACTATTCAATTTTCGACAACTCATGGGATTGATAAAATAAAACCCGGATTAAAGGTTTATTTGCGTCATTTGCCTTTTGCACTGCGGGTCCTTGCTATTATGGCCCTTATTGCAGCTTTGGCTCGTCCGCAAACATCCAATAGCTGGGAAAATGTATCGACTGAGGGTATTGACATTGTCATGGCAATGGATATTTCTACCAGTATGCTTGCTGCCGACCTTAAACCAAATCGTCTTGATGCAGCCAAAGAGGTAGCCGCTCAGTTTATCAGCGGACGACCTTACGACAATATCGGGATGGTAGTGTTTGCCGGTGAGAGTTTTACTCAGGTTCCTTTGACTACTGATCATGCCGTGCTTTTGAATATGTTGCAAAGTATTCAGCCCGGTCTCATCGATGATGGTACAGCTATCGGTATGGGACTTGCAAATGCGGTATCGCGCCTGAATGAAAGCAAAGCCAAATCCAAAGTGGTTATTCTTATGACGGATGGATCAAACAATACGGGTGATATATCTCCGGCTATGGCTGCTGATATAGCACAGTCATTCGGAATCCGTGTTTACACAATTGGTGTCGGTACAAACGGTATGGCGCCTTATCCGGTACAAACGCCTTACGGGGTTCAGTACCAGAATGTGCCGGTAGAGATTGACGAGACAACCCTGAAACAGATTGCATCCGTTACCGGAGGACAATATTTTCGTGCAACCGATAATCAGTCTCTGAAAAAGGTATACGAACAAATTGATCAGCTGGAGAAAACCAAGATGCAGACCAATCAGTTTAGCAAACGTCATGAACAATACAAGTATTTTGCATTACTTGCTTTTGTTCTGTTATTGATTGAAGCTGTTTTGCGTTATACTATTTACAGAAAAATCCCTTAAAAAGAATTGATATCATGTTTAGATTTGCGAATCCTGAATATCTCTATCTTTTGCTTATCGTGCCTGTGCTGATTCTTTTATATGTATATGCTCGCCATATGCGTAAAAAAGAGCTGGCTAAACTGGGCGACTATACGATTATGAAGCAATTGATGCCCGGGGTATCACAATACAGACCGAAATTCAAATTTTGGTTTTTGCTAACCGGTATTATTCTGGTTATTTTCACGATTGCCGGTCCACAGTTTGGTACAAAACTCGAAACGGTAAAACGTAAAGGGGTTGAAGTGATGATTGTGCTTGACGTTTCGAATTCGATGATGTCGCAGGATATCTCACCTAATCGTCTGGAAAAAGCCAAACAGATACTGGCAAGGCTGACTGATCGTCTGCGCGACGACAAAATCGGACTGATCGTTTTTGCAGGTGATGCTTACACGCAGCTGCCTATAACATCAGATTTTGTTTCTGCAAAGATGTTCTTTTCTTCCTTGAATCCTGGCCTGGTGCCATCTCAGGGAACAGCCATCGGATCAGCTATTCGTCTGGCTACCCGTTCGTTCACACCCAATGAAGCATCTGATAAAACGATTATCGTAATCACCGATGCTGAAAATCACGAAGATAATGCTGTTGATGCTGCTAAAGCTGCATTGGCAAAAGGTATCTCTGTGAATGTGGTAGGAGTGGGTACTCCTGAAGGAGCGCCAATCCCGACAGGACAGTCTTCTCAGTTTATGAAGGACAACGAAGGAAATGTCGTTATTACCAAGCTCAACGAAGAGATGGCACAGGAAATTGCTGCTGCCGGAAAAGGCCTTTATGTAAGAGCCGATAATACAAACAGCGCATTAAATGCTGTTGCCGGACA
>JBOFDD010000159.1:0-3547 GCA_051646645.1 Bacteroidales bacterium
GTGAATGCAGATCATTTCTTTGATTTCAGACTGGATTCAACTTCTGTGGCGCGTCAGCTGGGAAGACAACCGGTGGCACCAGCTCCGGATGTTGACTTTTACGGGGTGAACAGAGATGTGGAGAAACCGGATGCAGGAGCATTCGAATATTCGAAAATAAAATAATGGTGAGAGTGTGGTACATAATACTACTGCTTGCCGTATGTATATATGCGGAAGCTTCTGATTTCAGGAGCTTCCGTATTGTGTTTTATAATGTAGAGAACTTGTTTGATACACGTAAAGATTCTGCTAAACAGGATGAGGAGTTTTTACCTGAGTCGCCCCGGAAATGGAATTATACGAAATACAGAAAAAAGCAGCTGGATATCTCCAGAGTGCTTTGTGCAATCGGAGAGTGGGATATTCCTGCGCTTGCTGGTTTGTGTGAAGTTGAAAATGATTCGGTGCTTATGTATCTTACACGCAGAACACCGCTCCGTGAGTTGGGATACAGATATGTGATGACAGATTCGCCTGATCGGAGAGGTGTTGATGTGGGGTTGCTTTATCAGCCGGATCAGTTCAGACTTATAGAATCAAATAGTATCAGACAACCATTGGAGCTTCCGCCTACCCGTGATATTCTTCATGTGACAGGGCAGGTGATGTCGGGTGATACGATGGATGTGTTTGTCTGCCACTTGCCTTCAAGGCGGAACGGGGAAAGACTAACCAATGTTGTGCGAAAACGTGCAAGCGCTACGCTTATGCGTTATGTGGATAGCGTTGCTTCAGTCAGATTAACGCCTGTAATTATTGTTATGGGTGATATGAATGATGGTGATCCGCAGGCGTTATTTGATGTTTCGGCAGATAAACTAATTCATGTATCTCATGGCCAGAATAATACAGGGAGCTATTACTTTCAGAATGCATGGGAGACGATAGATCATTTTCTGGTATCGCCTTATCTGAATGATAGTGCAAATAACGTATCTGTCTTTCAGTCAAAAAGTTTTATATTTGCTCCTGATTTCCTATTGCAGGAAAATAAGAAGGGAGAGAAAGTTCCGAAACGTACTTTCAGGGGTACTTTTTATACAGGCGGATATAGTGATCATCTCCCTGTTTTTATGGATTTGAAAATAAAGTTATAGTTACAAGATGAAAGATATTAAAGTGATTGCTTTTGATGCGGATGATACTTTGTGGGAAAATGAGACCTTTTTCAGAGAGGCAGAACATAAACTATATCTGGTTCTGGCTGAATATGGAGATGAGAAAACAATCACAGATAAATTGCTTGAAATAGAAGTTGAGAATATTGCATTGTATGGGTTTGGGGTGAAGAATTTTATTCTTTCTGCTATTCAGACCGCAATGGTTGTGAGTAACTCTACGGTTTCGAACCAGATATTGAAGGATATAATGGAGATCGGTAACGAGATTTTGCGTAAACCGGTTGTCCTCCTGGATGATGTGAAAGAAGTTTTGCCTGTTATTGCCCGGGATTTTAAAGTAGTGCTTGCTACGAAAGGTGATCTGCTGGATCAGCAACGAAAGTTACAGCGATCCGGACTTGCTGATTTGTTTGAGCATGTAGAAGTGATGAGTGATAAAAAGAAGGATAATTATGCTTCGCTTTTGAAACAGCTCAAGGTTTCGCCTTCAGAGTTTCTGATGATTGGAAACTCGCTTAAATCAGATGTCCTGCCTGTGGTTGAGTTGGGTGGAAATGCAATCCATATTCCGTTTCATACAACCTGGGTACATGAAATGGTGACCGATAAGGAGCTGGAAGGGAAAGAGTTTTTAAAATTGAACTCGTTTAAAGAATTGTCAGCTCTTATTTCTTTAAATGCTTAGCATTAATTGATTTAAGAGCTTGAACGAAATGTATTTTGTATTGTTTTTTCATAGGGTGTCTGTAGAGGCACCCTAGTTTATAGTCTTACTACTAATGATATTTTACCTTAAATAAATAGATGATGAGAAAAGAATGTATTGCAATTACTTTTTTGTTAGTTTCCTCTTTTGTTTTTATTTCCTGTGAGGATAAAAATAAAGAGGTATTAAAAGAAAAGACACAAAATGAAAGGGTAAACGAGTGGGTTTATTCAGAAATGAATAATCAATATCTCTATTATAAAGATATGCCTGCATCTACCCGTCTTGATTACTCAATTGATCCGAAAGATTTTTTTGCATCACTGCTGTCCCGTCAGCAGGAAATGAAAGTAGACGGAAATAACCGCGAATATTTTTATTCTTACATGGAGACTCCGGAGAATACAAAAAGCGTGTTTTCTTCAGATTTAACCTATGGTCTCGATTTTGTCAGATACCCGAACCCCCAAATAAGTGGCTCCGAAATCGCACGGATCTTATATGTGCTAAAAGATTCACCTGCAGAAAGGGCCGGAATAAAGCGCGGAGATTTTATCTATAAAGTTAATAATGAGTTGTTGAATGCAACAAATTATGCACTTCTCAAGTCTGGACAGGCTATAAATGTATATAAAGCAGCTTTTGTTGTGAATTCAGAGGGTAAAACACAGTACGTTCAGTATAGTGCTCCTGTAAACATAGCTGCGGCTCAGGGTATGGATGAAAATCCGATTCATTATTCTAATGTGCTTGAATATGACGGACGTAAGATCGGTTATATCGTTTATAACACATTTAAGTTCGGCCCAACTGACGATCCGGTTGATTTTCGTTATGAAAATGAATTGAGAGATTTGATGAAATCGTTTAAAAACCAGGGTGTAACAGATCTGATTCTTGATTTACGGTATAATGGAGGAGGGTATCTGAGAACAGCTCAACTGTTGGCAAGCACAATTGTTCCCTCATCAGGTTTAGGTCAGTTGATGGCTATTCAGGAGATGAATGATAAGATGGAGAAGTTGAATAAAGAAAAAGAAACTAATTTCTATCCTGCTTCTAATATTGGTGATGCTAATCTGAATCTCAACCGTTTGGTCGTTATTGGAACACGTTTTACAGCATCGGCCAGTGAGCTGATTATTAACTGTCTAAGACCCTATATGAGCGTTATTCATGTAGGAGAGGTGACAGAAGGTAAAAATGTGGGTTCTTATTCAATTAAAAACGATAAGTTTCCAGGGTATAAGCTCCAGCCTATTACGATTAAGATTTATAATAAACTTCATGAATCGAATTATCGTGATGGATTTAAACCTACAGACGGATATGCATATGATGAGATAGGTTCAGCAAGACTTTTAGCTCCGTTTGGTAGTATTGATGATGAATATCTCAAAATGTCGCTGAAAGCTTTAGGGGTTATTCTTCCTGTAAATCAGAAAATAAGTGGAAGACAAATAGAAAATTATGTTCTCAGATCAACAGGAGCATGTGAAATCCATAATCCGAAAGGTGTAATAGTATTATAATAAAAAAAGGGGGTGTGTCAAATCAATACGATTTCTGACACACCCTCCTTTTTTTAATAAAATTATGCAGATTGGCTATAATTCTTGAAATAAACAGTATTTACCCTCATTTCTCTCTTAATAGAGCCTTTTAAGATGCTCTGTAG
>JBOFDD010000160.1:0-7527 GCA_051646645.1 Bacteroidales bacterium
ATCATTGGCATATCTGAGTTTTCCCCAGAGATCCAGTTCCCAGGCAAAAAGAGCTTTCGCCGCATATGAATTATCCTTATTGTCTTTTGTCGCTTCATGCTCAGCTTCCATCTCAAGATTCAGCGAAGGCATCATGGATGCAAATGCTATTTTTTTACCCTGATTAAACTCTCTGCTGACAGCTTCAGCTTTCAGCATATCCTTGTTGTTTTCAAGGGCTTCAGTAATTAAGGCTCTCAGTTGAGGATCCGTATACAGCTCCCACCATTTCAGGTCCGATACGGTCAGGGAGTCAGCAGGAGTGTCCCGCTCGATTTGTTCCGGCAAAGCCATTTCAGGTTTACTGAAACTCTTCCCGATCTTGCATGACGAGAGAGCTGTAGTCCCGATTAGTAAAACCCATATATATTTTTTATACATTGCTTTTTCTTTTAAATCGATTATTTAAGTAATCCTTAAAACGGTATACCATCACGAAGAAGAATGGTACCAGGACTATACCCAGAGTAATAGCAACAAGCATTCCGAAAAAGACTCCGGTTCCGATAGAGTGTCTTCCCGCACTTCCCGGACCTGTTGCCAGTACCATTGGCAGCATACCAAGTACAAATGCCAGTGAAGTCATCACAATCGGACGGAAACGCATTTTAGCTGCTTCAATAGCTGCCTGTGTAAGATCCATTCCTGCTTCAGTCTTTTCTTTTGCAAATTCAACAATCAGAATGGCATTTTTAGCCGCCAGTCCGATCAGTGTTACCATACCAATCTGGAAGTAGATATTATTCTCCAGTCCGGTTATCCATATCCCCAGATACGCACCTAATGCGGCAACAGGGAGCGACAGGATCACGGCAGCCGGTACAAGCCAGCTTTCGTACTGAGCCGCAAGGAAAAGGAAAACAAAAAGGAATACCAGCATAAGTATCAGTCCCATCTGTCCGCCTGCTTTCTTTTCCTGATAGGAGAGTCCGCTCCATTCTATCTGAATGTTTTCAGGCAAATGTTTGTTAGCTATACGCTCCATGGCAGACATCGCTTCACCCGAGCTGTATCCTTTAGCCGGAGTTCCGCGCATAACAGCAGACGTAAACATGTTGAAACGTTTGATATTACCCGGTCCGGTTGTGTAACTGGTGTTTCCCAGTGCAGTCAGCGGAACCATTGATCCGTTGTTTGCCTTTACGAAGAACATGCCCAGATTATCCGGACGCGACCGGTATTGTCCCTCAGCCTGAATGTATACTTTGTAAATCCGGTTGAAGAGATTAAAGTCATTCACGTAAACCGAACCAAGATAGGATTTCATTGTGGAGAAAATATCCGCCATCGGAATTCCTAAGAACTTAGCCTTGTCTCTGTCTACATCGAAATAAAGCTGAGGAATCTCAGACTGCAGAGCCGAAGATATTTCAGCGATAGCCTTGTCTTTCTCTGCATAATAGATCAATGTGTCGGCAGCAGCCACAAGCTCATCAAATGTAGCTCCGCTGCGGGCCTGCAATTGAAGCTCGAATCCACCCGATGTCCCTAATCCCGGAATAACAGGAGGCTTACCGAAGTAGCATTTAGCTTCAGGGTAATTGAAAAATTCAGCTCTTGCCTCTTCGATTACTTTATCTACTTTATATCCTTCGTCTTCTCTTTCTTCCCAGCTTTTCAGGATCACACTCAGACTTGCACGGGCCTGATTCGTTCCGACTTTCGGACTTGAACCCGTCACATTCTGTACATGTGCAACAGCAGGGTGGGCTGCCAGATAAGCAATAGCTCTGTCTGTAACCTCTCTGGTTCTGGTAATAGTAGCTCCCTCCGGCAGTTCAATTTCGACAGAGAATACACCCTGATCTTCTTCCGGAATAAAACTGGTAGGGATTATCTTGTTCAGAACAAAGATCGCTATAAGAACAATCCCAAAACCAACCCACACCCGTTTGTATTTCTGCAAAACCTTGCGCAGAATATTTACGTAAGTGTTGTTCCCTCTCTCCAATACTGAATTAATGAAGCGGAACAAACGGTTTTTATTCTGGCTGTCTGAAGGCTTCAGGATAATAGCACACATCGCAGGACTTAAAGTCAGCGCCACAACGGTTGAGATTAAAACAGAAACAACAATCGTCACAGAAAACTGTCTGTATAATTGTCCGGTGATACCATCAAGGAAACTTACCGGGACAAACACAGCAGCCAGTACAAGCGAAGTAGCAATCAATGCACCCGAAAGTCCTTTCATTGCTTTGTGTGTAGCCTCTCTTGCCGAAAGTTTTTCTTCCTCCATCAGACGTTCCACACTCTCCACCACCACAATCGCATCATCCACCACAATACCGATTGCCAGAACCAGTCCTAACAGGGTAAGCAGGTTAAGTGAAAAACCGAATATAAGCATCACACCGAACGTACCAATCAGCGAGATAGGTACTGCAATAACCGGAATAAGTGTTGCTCTCCAGTTCTGAAGAGAAAGATACACAACCAGAATAACAAGAATCAGCGCCTCAAAAAGCGTGATGTATACCTCATGAATAGAGTCTTTAATATACTCCGTGTTGTCAAAAGGAATGATATAATCCATTCCCTCCGGAAAACTACGTTTGATATCCTTCATCTCATTGCGGATCTCTTCTGCCACTTGCAGTGCATTTGCTCCGGGCAAAAGATATATCGTAAGAACGGCAGCATTTTTACCGTTTAATCCACTCTCCGTAGAGTAGCTGGAAGCTTCAAGAGAAACTCGGGCAACATCCTTAATACGAATGATCGATCCGTCAGGATTAGCTTTTACTACAATATCCTCAAACTCTTTGGTAGAGCTTAAACGACCTTTTGTACTGATCGGTATCGCCACATCCAGATCGCTTATTGGCTGAAGACCTAACTCTCCGGCAGCAGCTTCGCGGTTCTGATCTTTAAGCGCAGCTTGCAGATCTTTTACTGTCAGTCCGAAACTGGCAAGACGGTCGGGCATAACCCAGATCATCATCCCATAGTAGCGGCTTCCTACATTGGAAATACGGCCGACACCCGGAATACGCTTCAGAACATCAATCACATTGATTGTCGCGTAGTTACTCAGATAGATCTCGTCAAATTTAGGATCGGATGAGGTGAGACAAAGCGTCATCAGCTGACTCGCCGACTGTTTGTCTACACGAATACCATTCTGAATTACTTCGGCAGGTAGTCCGTTCTCAGCCAGCTTGATCCGGTTCTGAACTTCAACAGCTGCAAGATCCGCATCTACAGATACGTCAAAAGTCAGATCGATAGACAGACCTCCGGAATTACTGCTGCTCGACTCCATATAAATCATTCCCGGAGTACCGTTAAGCTGTTGTTCAAGCGGTGTCGCCACAGCCTGAGAAACAGTCATGGCACTTGCTCCGGGATAAGAGCAGCTGACTTTTATCACAGGAGGCGTAATCTTTGGATATTGGTCAACGGGAAGGAGTTTTAATCCAATTATCCCGACAACCACAATAACTATAGATAATACCCACGAAAATACGGGGCGGTCAATAAAGAATCCGACTTTCATTATTCATCCTCCTTCTTTAACGAATCCATTGTTGCTTTATCCCAGGAGTGAACAAAGCGGGCTTTGGTACCTGGTTTAAGTTTATGGAATCCTTCGGTTACAATTTGGTCATAAACACTTAACCCGCGTTCAATGATCACTTCGTTCTCAAGTTCCTGAGCAATCTCTATAAATCGTCTCTCAGCCGTGCTGTCACGTTTCATTACATATACGTAAGCACCACCTGTTTCGATCGAAACGGCTTTACGTGGAATAATTATCGCATTTTCCACTACATCCAGCAATAGTTTTACTTTTGTGAATTGTCCCGGAAGGAGTTTTCTCTCCGGATTGTATAACTGAGCACGAACGGTGAATGTTCCGGTTTGAGGATCAACCTGAGGATCGGCAAAGTCAACGATTCCCTTTAACGGATAAACAGAGTTGTCGGCTAAAGTAACCGTCACGGTTGGTTGCCATGAACGCGATGAATCTCTTTCACCAATACTTACGTTACGTTTCTTGCTCTTTAGGTAATCCAGAGCAGTCATTTTGAAATCGACAAGCACCGTGTCCGTTTCTACCACTGTAGCAAGCAGCGACTTTCCGCTTCCGCCTACCAGCGATCCGATATCCACATGACGTTCACTCACATACCCCGAGATAGGAGAGCGCACGGTTGTATAACTTAGCTCCAGTTCAGCCTGATCCAGATCCGCTTTACTCATGGACACACTTGCTTGCGCATTTTCCAGTGCAGCAACAGCGTTTTCCAGATCCAGACGACTTACTGCATTTTGCTCAAAAAGAGGTTGCAGACGTTGCACATCTCTTTCAGCCTTAGCGGTCTGAGCTTTATCTTTTTTTAGCTGAGCGCGGGCTTTATCCACACGAGCTTTGTATTGAGCAGGATTAATTATGAAAAGAGGCTGATTAGCATTTACACGTTTACCTTCGGAAAAAAGCATACGCTCTAAATAACCTACAACCCGGGCGTGAATTTCAACATACTTATTTGGACGGATCCGACCAACATATTCACCTTCTAAGTCAATGTTTTTTGCGCTTTGGATATTCAACCACAACGACAGGTAATTGTTCGGTTTTGCTTTTTTTACAAGCAGGAAAGAATAAGTATACAACAAGTACTACTAAAAGTAAGGGACTCTTCTTTAGCATCATATAAATATAAGTAAGTTAGGTTTGTACTATTTTCAACTCAGACAGGACAACAACAAACGAAAATATCAAACACAGTATTTAGTTACAATTTTAAAAATCTCGTATATCTAAAATTTGATAACGCAAAGTAGTTTAAAGTTTTTATCCTGCACAACCCATAATTTGTTTATTTAAGCAAATAATTTTTAATCTCGGTCTTTGATTTTTATTTTATTAATAGTTTAAGTGCTGATTCGGAGGATATTGTAGAAAAATTCCACAAATAATGTTACATCGGAGCGAAATGGTTTGATAGTATTTATTTACACGAATTAATAAACAATCTTAATTATCAGACCTGAAAACAGAGACTCTCAGATAGTCACAAGGTTTTTAACTATCTTTGCTCCGGTATTAAGTATATTAATTGATCTTATGTACACAAATGAATTGTGCGGAGAGTTTTCTCTTCGTTGGAATAAAATAAGACAAGCGATGCTTGAATCAGGCGTTGAAGCTTGTCTTCTTAGTGGAACTGTGAACTTATTATATATTTCCGGTCGTGTCTTTAATGGTTACTTTTATTTACCGCTTGAAGGCGAACCCATCTTCTTTGTAAAAAGACCGTTGGGGCTTACAGAAGGAAATGTTGTTTATATACGTAAGTTAGAAGATATTTCTGCAATTCTAAACGAAAGACGTTGTGTAATTCCACGTATTCTGGGATTGGAGAGCGATACTCTTTCCTATAATGAGCAAACCCGTCTGACTTCTGTTTTTCCGAATAGTGAAATCCGTAATGTGTCGGGGTTGATGCGTACTGTTCGTGCAGTGAAAACCTCTTATGAGGTATCATTGTTTCGCAACACATGTGCAAAACATGCTGAAGTGATGGCTTTAGTGCCGGGATGTTACCAAAAGGGAATGACAGATCTCGAATTTAATATTGCTGTAGAGAATCTCTTCCGCAATCACGGAGCTCTGGGTGTATTCCGTGCATTTGGTCCCAATATGGAAATCTTTATGGGCAGTATCCTTGCCGGAGATAACGCCATGGCTGCATCACCTTACGATTTTGCCATGGGTGGAGCAGGTGTTGATCCGTCTCTGCCGATAGGCAGCTGCAATAAAGTGATCGCAGAAGGAGAGTCGGTAATGGTAGATATGGGAGGTACATTCTCTCCTTATATCAGCGATATGACCCGAACTTTCTCTGTCGGCAAACTGTCCGATCTTGCTTATCGTGCGCATCAGGTTTCTATAGACATTGTTCATAAGATTAAAGATCATGCACGTAGCGGAACAGCTTGTTCCGAACTTTATATTCTGGCGGCAGAGATCGCAAAAGAGGAGGGACTGGCTGATTACTTTATGGGTTACGGGCAGCAGGCTGCATTCGTAGGACATGGTATAGGTCTTGAAATTAATGAGCCGCCTGTTTTGTACGGCCGTTCGAAAGACAGGCTGCAACCCAATAATATTATTGCCGTTGAACCTAAGTTTGTCATACCGGGAGTAGGACCCGTAGGTATTGAAAATAGCTTCCTTGTTCACGAAACCGGATTGGAGAAACTCACCGTTCTCGACGAAGCTATTATTGATTTAACAGATAATTAAGTAAATTTCTTTCATGGCGAAGTATACACCTGAGGAGCATTTTATGCGTAAATTAGACGCAAAAATGCGCGAGGCGATTGATAAATATTCACTGATTGAAGAAGGAGACCGCGTGTTGATAGGTCTTTCAGGTGGTAAAGATTCTTTGGCTCTTGTGGAGCTTTTAGGAAGAAAAAAACGCATTTTTCGTCCACGCTTCGAAGTCGTGGCAGCACATATAACGATGGAGAATATTCCCTATCAGTCTGATCTGGAATATCTCGAAAAACATTGTCGTGATTACGACATTCCGTTTATTCACGCGACAACATCATTTGATGAGTCGTCCGATCATCGGAAATCGCCCTGTTTTCTTTGCTCCTGGAACCGGAGAAAGCAGTTATTTACCCTTGCCAAAGAACATAATTGCACCAAAATTGCTTTGGGGCACCACCAGGACGATGTCATCCAGACGCTTCTCATGAATATGACATTTCAGGGAGCGTTTGGTACGATGCCGCCAAAATTGAAAATGGAGAAATTTGATATGACCATCATCCGGCCGATGTGCCTGATGGCAGAAACAGATTTGATCCGCTTATCTGAAATGCGTGAATACCGGAAACAGAAAAAAAACTGTCCGCATGAGCGTACCTCTAACCGTGGAGCAATGAAAGATATTGTGAAGCAGCTGGAAGCACTCAATCCGCAAGCCCGCCATCATATATGGGGGAGCATGACTAATATTCAACAGGAGTATTTACCGCAGTCAGATGAGAATTAACAGGGAATACTCCCTAACAAAAGAGAAACTATGGAAATTAAAAAAGCAGAATTTGTTATTAGTAATACCCAGGTTAAAAAGTGTCCTCAGGATAATCTACCTGAATATGCCTTCATCGGACGCTCTAATGTAGGGAAGTCTTCACTTATTAACATGCTTACTCAGAAAAAAGGGTTGGCAATGACTTCTCAGACTCCTGGTAAAACATTATTGATTAATCATTTTATCATTAACGACGAATGGTATCTTGTCGATCTTCCGGGGTACGGCTATGCACGACGCGGTAAAGAAGGTCGTGAGCAGATTAAAAAGATCATCGATTACTATATCAAAGAGAGAGAGCAGCTGACTTGTCTTTTTGTGCTTCTTGATTCTCGTCATGAGCCACAAAAGATCGATATGGAATTTATCGATACGTTAGGCGAAATCGGAGTTCCTTTCTGTATTGTTCTTACCAAACTGGATAAGA
>JBOFDD010000161.1:0-4757 GCA_051646645.1 Bacteroidales bacterium
TGATAAATATAATCATTCATCAACCGGTTGTTGGAACGAAATATATCAATATAGTAGCCTGTCGAATCGCTGCTTTTAATGTACCCGACCGTACGCTCCTGATTTGTTTTAGTAAAACGTTCGGTGTATTTTCCTGAAATAAAGCCTGTTCTTTGCGTATTTCCGATTCCGGACAGACTCATATTTCCGATGTTTTTCGAAGCATCACCACCCTTGTAAAGTTTATCGGGTGACGCGCTTCCTGCGGGAATAACTGTATTATGAGCAGCCCATTGCGAATAATAATCAACATGAAGTGGATGATTCAGGTCTTCCAGGGTCCCCGGATCTACACCAAGCATACAGCCTCTGCCATAAAGCTCCATCGAAAGGCCATCAGCATGGTTGTGAAAAAATGTACCACCCTGCATTGTGATCATAAAATCCTTCTCAGGATTCATACCACTTCTGACAAAATAGTTCTTTGCATAGTCTACTTCACCCATCTTGTTCCATCCATTGCCTTTAGGTGCTGATTTTAAATCAGGTTGGTTTAATAGCAATGGCAGAAGAGATGCATTCTCCGGATCATATAATTTGCGTTTAGCTAAAAATGAAAGAGCATTTAGCGCCTCGTATCTGGTATTATTATCCTTACGTGCAGCAAGTGCAACGGATAACTCAAGAATAGACGGATTAATGGCTGTTCTTTTCGTATCACCGAAATTGGGTAACATCATATTCGGGAACGAATTATTCATCATCTCTTTGTAGGTGGTCGTTAGCATCGGATACTGACGGATAACCGGATAATTATTCTTCTCGGCTATGTATGATGCCAGCAAAAGCTCAGGTAATACTTTGTTCTGGTATGCCGCCGGTTCCTTCCAGTATCCTTCTTTTTCAATCCAGTTTTTAGCGATTGTTTTAAGAGATAATTGTCCTCTTTTATTATTTACGGAGTCTTTTTCAAGAAAATATTGCATATACTTGTCGCGCTTAGCTTTGTCATCTAAGCTAAGAGAAGCCATTACTAAAGTAGCACTTTCAAGTGCGCTTGACTCATCCGTTGTTGATCCTGAAGAGATAACAGATTCGGCTATGCGTTCAAATATTGGTTGGTAAAAGCTGGTATCGTAGCTGTATTCATTCAGGAATTCTTTAAGGAAATCATAGGTGAGAATCATATCCCTGTAGGAGATATCGTCTGATGAATCCAGACAAAGTAATCCGTTATGGTTGTTTTCGGATTTAACAGCAGACTGGCTGTGTAATCCTTTTGCCCATTGATTTAGTAAATCGGCAGCCAGATATCCATACTCTTCTTGTCCGGTCAGCCAATACATGATGGCTGATTTAAGCGCAACCTTGTTAATTTTCTGATTGATCTTTGAGATATATGACTTAGGGGCTACTTCAGCATATTCAAGTGTAACGGGATGTTGAAGACGCATTGTCGAGGCAGTATCATAGGGCATCAACTCTTCAATTTCAGGAAGACGGTACTGATAACCGGCATCATCAGCCGGTATGCCACTTAGTGAATATCTGATGGTCGGATAGGGCGCATTTCCACTTAGCTGTGTAATCTCAGAACCCGTTTCATCGGTATAGCATTCTGTGAAAAATTCACCTTGTCCCCAGTTTATCTGATATCTGCTTAATAACCATGCAGGATCATATTCAATAGTCATCTGGTAGCGCATTACGTAAGGATATAACTCTTTCTCCAGATTGTGAAATATGGAATCAGCCCAGGGTTGTTTTTTTATTTTGTCCAGTATGATTGCTTTGTCATTGCTGTTAACAATCAGCCTTGGCTGGTTATCAGCTTCTGCAGCAGCAAACGCAGAGAATGAAAATAAAAGAGTATATACGGCTTTTCGGATAAATAACTTCATGTTTTAAATGTTTCTGTTTTAGGGTCTTCACGTTAAATTCATACATCGAATTGCACCCTGATCTTTGAAAAAAAGGTGACAATTACATTTTAAGACAGAACAACACTGCGAATATAACCCTTTTTATATAAAATCAATAACGGCATACTCCTTACTTTTATATATAACTATTAATGATTCTGAAAATAAGAATCTGATACGTGATTGGATCGATCTGTTGTTGTTTGTTATGTTTCTTGTAATAAAAGTGCGTTCTTTGTGGTAGAGAATTAGAATCAATCATTTGATCGATACAGAATATTACTAAATACTTTACCACATGACACACAGAACGAAATTTTTGCTGACGAATCTGTTGGCAGGTACGATCTCGCTTTTACCATTTTTACCATTGAGCGCAGAAAATGGTACAAAAAATGAACTAAATGCGTTGCAAAGTAGCTTTAAAATCACATATCCTATCTTGCAAGTCCTGAGCTTGGGGGGCGAGTGCCGATGACCGCAGGCGATACTTTGACGGTTAACTATATTAAGTCGCAGTTTTCACAAATAGAGGGAGTAGAATTCTTAGGAAATCAAGGTTTGCAGGAGTTCGCTTTTGCAGGGTTAAGAGAGCCTGTTGCCGATAGCATATACTTTTTGCTTGATGGGAAAAAGCTAAAAAGAGGAGCTGACTTTCAGGCTTCCCCTTATTCGCAAAACGGATCATTGAAAGGAGAGGTTGTGTGCTGGGATAGTGCTAAGCCTTTGATTCCGGACTCTATGGATGTGAAAGATAAAATAGTGATGATTGATTTCGTGCCGGGGAAAGATCAGTCCTATTGGGATTTTCTTAAGCAGCATGGGGATTCGGTAGAAAAAGCCAAAGTAGCCGGTCTTATTCTGGTTAATACAGACTTGAACTGGCAGGAGACAAACAAAACTCTGAATCGCAGATTAATCATTGTAACCGCTTCGCCAAAAGTGGCTGAGCAAATCAAAAAAGTGGCAAAGATTGACTTCAAATCCAAAGTGGAGAATGGATTGAAAAAGCAGACGAAAAGCAACAATGTGGTTGCCCGTGTTTCAGCTTCCCGCGAAAATAATCCTCTTGGAGAAGCTATTGTAATTGGTGCACACCACGATCATATCGGGAAGACAGTGAAAGGAAAGGATACTACTTATCTTTACGGAGCCGACGATAATGCTTCAGGAATAGGGATGCTTATTGAAATGGCACGTTACTTTGCTTCTGAAAAAGAACGCCTTGTTCGCGATGTAGTGCTTGTGGCTTTTGGTGCAGAAGAAAAAGGAAATCAATTATCAGGGAATGCAGTTTATCTACGATTATGTAGTACCGGTTATTTCCCGATTTGTGCTTGAACCGGGCCGAATGACTTATATAAAGTTGTAAGATACGGAGAAGCCTGATAGGAACGTTTGTTTGTCCGTAATAATTCATTCGTATTTTAAAACAAATAAGCTGTATCAAACCAGCATGGTTTTGATACAGCTTATTTGTTTTATAGCAGATGTGAAGAGCCTTTATAGATCTATACCGAGCACTTTTTCAATGATTTGATGCATATCGTAATACTTGTATTCTGCCAATCTGCCCCCGAACAGAACGTGTTGTTCGTTTTGTGCTAAGTTATTGTACTTATTAAATAGCTCGGAGTTTTTGTCATCATTAATTGGATAATACGCTTCTGAGCCTTCGGTCCATTCACATGGATACTCGTATGTAATAACAGTTTTTTGAGTATTTGCTTTTTCAAAATGTTTGTGCTCAATAATTCTGGTGTATGGAGTCTCGAAATCTGTAAAATTGAAGACCGCATTTCCCTGGTAGTCTTCGGTGTTTAGGACTTCTTCCTCAAATCGTAATGATCTGTATTCTAATTTTCCGAATCTGTAATTGTAAAACTCATCGATCTTTCCGGTGAAAATAATTTTATTGGCAAGTGTATCAAAGTATTCTTTGTTAGAAAAATAATCAACGTTACATTTTATGTCTGCACCTTTTATTAGATTGTATATCAGGTTATTGTATCCTCCTTCAGGTATCCCCTGATATTTGTCGTTAAAGTAGTTGTTATCATAGGTGAATCGTACAGGTATACGTTTGATAATGAAGGGTGGCAATTCAGTGGCCTTTCGTCCCCATTGCTTTTCTGTATATCCTTTGATCAGAATTTCGTAAATATCTTTTCCAACAAGAGACAGAGCTTGTTCTTCAAGATTTTGAGGGTTATTGTTTGAACATTCGGTTATCTGTTTTTTAACTATACCTCTTGCTTCCTGAGGAGTTTTTGTTCCCCATAGAGAGTAGAAGGTATTCATGTTGAAAGGTAAATTATAAAGTTTGCCTTTGTAATTAGCAATAGGTGAATTTATGAATGGTGCGAATCTGCAAACAGAATTTACAAAATCCCAAACCTCTTTGTTTGACGTGTGAAAAATATGTGCTCCATATTTATGTACATTTATCCCTTCAATATTACTGCAATATAAATTCCCTCCGATATGGTCTCTTTTTTCGAGGATCAAAACTTTTTTTCCGGCAGCAATTGCTTTATAGGCCGCAGCAGCTCCAAATAGTCCGGAGCCAACAATAAGATAATCGTATTTATTACTAATCATTTAGAGTATATATGTAAATTACGAAAAATAGAATAACTTTGAGGCATATTTCTTTCGGAATGGAAATATGCAAATACAAAAGTAAGAATTATTATGCTTAATATTACAGAAACAACAAAGATCTATGTATATTGTCCGGCACATTTGGTAACCGGTGGAGCTGAATTACTACACCAACTGGTCCACATACTTAGATGTAACAATAGAAACGCTTATATTTATTATTATAGTGATTTAACGGCCACAATACCCTCT
>JBOFDD010000162.1:0-10751 GCA_051646645.1 Bacteroidales bacterium
CACAAAGCGGTAAGCTGATTGTATTATTTGTTGGTCATAAAGGTCTTTGGGATTCTTCGCACGATAATCCGCAACGTCAGTTTATGGTTACGAGCGATAATAACGGAATTACATGGACTAAACCGGTAGATATTACGCATTTCTTTTATGGTCCGGAGTCTGAGGTTCAGGAAACAAAAGATTGGGATGCCTTCTTCATTACTTCGGGACGTGGTCTCTGTACGCAGGACAATCAGGTTCTGTTTGCAATCCCTACACGCGTAAGAGGCAGGAAGGGATTATCTACTTATACGATAGGATCGGCAGACGAAGGGAAAACATGGAAAGTGATGGACCTGAAAGAACCTGCAACCCGCATCGGCGATGAATCAAAAATAACGCAGCTTAACGACGGGAGATTATTAATGAGTGTTCGCCGCCATAATAAAAGAGATGTCGTTTACGGAAAGTTGGAAAACAAAGAAATAATCTGGGATAAACCGGCGCGGCATGAGGATTTGACTGATCCTTTCTGTAATGGTGAAATCATGGTTTACTCTTCAACTCAAAACGGGGACGATAAGAATAGAATGATCCACTCGCTATGCGATGCAAAAGACAGGTCAAATGTGTCGGTATTGTTGAGTTACGATGAGGGTAAAACATTCCCGATAAAGCGAACAATCTGTCCGACTACATCGGCTTACTCTACCTTATGTGTATTGGAAGATGGTACAATCGGCTGTTATTACGAAGATGGACCGGAAAAGATGGATATGGTATTCGTACGTTTTTCTCTGGACTGGCTGACAAACGGAAAAGACTCCTATAGCTCAAAGAAATAGAGTTATCAACAAATTGTTAATACCTGGCGGGAACACTTGCAGAAGCAGGCGTTCCCGCTTTTTTGTTTAAAACTATAAGCGCTAACTCTTATACAATCGTCCCGATGGAAGGCATGAACAATACACGGAATACTAATAATTAATATTTTCAAGACTGAAAACAATTCAAAACGAAGGGATGATTATTTTTGCGGTTGTACAGCTCCTTCTAAGGAGATGTACGTCTCCTTAATTATTCATAGGTATGAAAATATTTAATCATACGTTTGATCAAAGTTATTCAAACGTGACAATACAAATAATTATAAGTATCTATGCATGTAAAGACAGGATAATTTTGAATGCTGAAACTATAGCGATAAACATTTTGCGAGGATAAATCAAAATAAGAGAAGAGGAGGTGTATAAATACAAAAAGAGAGTCTTAATAATTAAGACTCTCTTTTTGTATTCCGTGGGCGAAGAAGGATTCGAACCTCCGAAGACATAAGTCAGCAGATTTACAGTCTGCCCCATTTGGCCGCTCTGGAATTCGCCCGTGCTTTCGTGCGATTGCGTTGCAAAGATACGATAAATATTGAGACTGTCAAACTTTTTAATTAAAGTTTAAAAAGTTAAGCTCTAATATTTCTGTTGATTACAAATTCAAGCTCTCTTTTTAAGAAAGAATGAATCGTTTTCTGATAAAAAAAGAGAGTCTAAAAAAGACTCTCCTAATTCTTCGAGCGGGAGACGGGGCTCAAACCCGCGACCCTCAGCTTGGAAGGCTGATGCTCTATCAACTGAGCTACTCCCGCAATTGGTGTGTTGTTTGTGGGCGAAGAAGGATTCGAACCTCCGAAGACATAAGTCAGCAGATTTACAGTCTGCCCCATTTGGCCGCTCTGGAATTCGCCCGTGCTCTCTTGCGATTGCGTTGCAAAGGTACGACTTTTATCGAAAGTTGCAAATTTTGCAACAACTTTTTTTAAAACAAAATCGCAAGTTAAAGCTTAAATATTTCTGTATTTGGCATTTAAAGCTGCCATTTTTATTGCAGTAACAGCTGCTTCATCGCCTTTATTTCCGTGAATACCACCTGCACGATCTAATGCCTGTTGCATATTATCGGTAGTAAGCACTCCAAAGATAAACGGAATGTCGAATTTTACATTCAGATCAGTCATACCCTGAGTTACTCCATCGCATACATAATCGAAATGAGGAGTATCGCCTCTAACGACACAACCTAATACAATTACAGCATCGACGTTGGTACGTGAAGCGAGAACTTTTGCACCAAAAGTAAGTTCGAACGTTCCGGGAACTTGCTCTACAATGATATTTTCTGCTTTAGCGCCATTGTTCACTAAAGTATTATATGCGCCTTCTAAAAGCGGCATAGTTATGTTGTTGTTCCATTCTGCAACAACAATACCGAACGTCATTTCTGAAGCGTTCGGTATTGTTGCGGATTCGGCACATGCAGATAGATTTTGATATGCTGTAGCCATAATTATTTTTTGATGCTTAATTTAGCTCTTTCGATGTATTTAACGATATCCATAGCCTCTGCTGAGTTTGGATAGTTATTCTGAATTCTCTCATACATTTTTTGTGCACTTGCAAAATCATTTTGTGATTCGAAAGCAAGACCTGCTTTTTTAAGGTAAAGCGGAGAAATCAAATCGTTATTTGCTTTCTCTGCTGCTTTTTCGAAGTGTTTAATACCTTCGTTTACATTATTAAGCTGAACATAACAATCACCGATAGCACCTACAATTACGTAAGATACAAGCTGATCGTTAGCATCAAAGTCTTTCAAATATTTGATTGCATTTTCGTAGTCGCCTAATTTCATGTATGAAATACCTGCATAAGCTGTAGCCAAATTAGCAGATTTAGTAATTCCGTAGTTATTAATAATGTCTTCGAACCCCTGGAACTCAGCATTTCCGTTCAAAGCTAATTTGAAAGAGTCAACTTCAAAATAGTGTTGCGCTCTAAACATTGCTGCTGATGCCTCTTTTTCTTTTGGCACCATATAACCATGCTGAAAGCCAAGATAGCCAGCTACGATTGCAATACCTGCAACCAGCGCAATAAATAATTTATTCTTATTTTTCTCGAAGAATAACTCTGTTCTCGTTAGTGCTTCATGAACATTTTCTAACTGATCATGTTGTTCGTGTTGATGCTCCTTGTTTGACATACAAATAAGTTCTATTTTGTTATACTTTATAAATTCCGAATTAGATTTGCAAAATTAATTTTTTTTGCAATTAAAAGAAATGAATCTTCGTTTTTTTAGCTTATAAGTCAAAACTTTCAGGGTTATTTAAGCCCGAAAGCATTTACTTTCCGTAACACTCCCGAAAGAAATCCAAAGCCTGAAAAATCTCTTCTTTATCGGCTGTCTGATTTATCTGAATTTCACCAATATCTGAAAGCATAGTTATATTAATTTTTGCGGACTCATTCTTCTTATCGTGAGTCATGAGTTCGTATAAGCTATCGTAATCATTGCATGTAAAATGGAAAGACCCATAGTAGCTTTTTATATAATCAACTGCTTCACGAAGCTTAGTTACGGGGAATCCTTTTTTAATGTGCGACAGGTACAACTCACAAATCATTCCCCATGCAACAGCATATCCGTGCGGACAATCGCGTTTTTCATGCATAGCCATACTTTCAAACGCATGCCCGAATGTGTGTCCAAGATTTAAAGCTTTTCTCAGCCCTTTTTCCTGAGGATCTGAGGCTACGATCCGCTCTTTTATCTTCACTGAGTTTCCTAGCAAACGCGTAAGCTTATCGTAATCGACATCATCAAGATTGAAAGTAGTAACACTATTCCATGTATCATCAGAATCAATAAGTGCATGTTTAAGCATTTCGGCATAACCGGACAATAGTTCCCCGTGTGTAAGCGTATGAAAAAACTCTGTAGTCATGATTACGTATTTTGCATTGGAAAACACGCCAACTTCATTTTTCAAACCATTAAAATTAATACCGGTCTTACCCCCTACGGCTGCATCTACAGCACCAAGCAATGTTGTAGGTAAATTAATAAAAGTCATCCCCCTTTTGAATGTTGAAGCGGCAAATCCACCTAAATCGGTCACCATACCTCCCCCAAGATTGATCAAAAGCGATTTGCGAGTGGCATGATTGTTACTCAGAAAAGTCCAGACTGATGCTAATGCATCAAGCGTTTTATTTCTGTCACCATCCTGAATCGTTATTACTTTTGAACGCTTCCGTATAGCATGGGGCAACAGTGGCAAACAATACTTTTCGGTATTTGTATCTGTCAGAATAAATACATGATCATACGTAACGCCTTCAAACAAATGACCCAGCGATTCCTGAATATTATGCGTAATTAATAATGGTTGCATCATACATTTGAATATTAATAAAAGGTAGTTATCATCAAATCAGATTATCGTATTTATACACCCGGAAAAGCAAGTCCGGCAAGACTCATCTGATTGTAAACATTAATGGGGCTGTGCGAAAATGGTAAATTTTCGGCACAGCCCCACAAATATAAGTAATTATCAACAGCTTTAAAAGATTGATATTCCTTTTATTAAAAAAACTGTAGCTACTGATTATTTATTCAGGAACTTATAGGTCATTAATTGATAAGCTAGTCTTGCTGCAAGAAAATCCGATGCTCTTTCTGATGGATTAGGGCATAGCTCAACAATATCAATTCCCACTACATTATGATTGGCAATAACAGAGCGCAGGAAGTGAAGCACCTGATAGTATTGCATACCTCCCGGTTCAGGTGTTCCCGTTGAAGGAAGAACAGACGGATCAAATACGTCAAGATCTATAGTTATGTAAACATTTTTACTCAAAGTATTCAATGCTTTCTCCTGCCAGTTATTATCAAACATTAGTTTATGTGCAAAAAAGATACGTTCTTTATTTGCGTATGGCAACTCCTCAACGCACATACTACGAATACCAACCTGCGTAACCGGACATAAACGCTGTGCCTGATACATAACACATGCATGGTTTAACTCACTACCTTCATAGTATGGCCTTAAATCTGAATGAGCATCTAACTGAAGAATAGTAAGATCGTTATATTTATCTGCCATAGCACGTATAGCTCCGATACTTACAGTATGATTCCCGCCGATTGTGAATGGGAATTTATTATCATTCAACAGTGCTGCTACACGATTCTGCACATCATCACACAATGCTTCTGGTGACTCGTCAGTCAAAACAGGCGCCGCTGTATGAATACCATTTTTATAACCTTCTGTTTCCGTTTCGATATCATACCATTCCAGTGCAACAGAAGCGTCAAGTAAAGCCTCCGGTCCTTTTTCTGAGCCTTTAACCCAGGTACTTGTAGCGTCATAAGGAACTGGCAATACAACTGCTTTTGCAAAATCGTAATCTGAATAAGGGGATGTTAACCCTGCGAAATTTTCCATATTATATCATTTTAATCTTTTTTCTATGCTATAACAAAAAAAAAGGGGACAACTGATAAATCAGCTATCCCCTTTGTTTCTGTTATTTTGTTTTATATTGACTCCAGACAAGTGAGGTTTTAAATTTATAACCTCCTTCAAATTCTTGTTTCAGTAGTTCAACTCCGGATAGTCCGAAATAGTTTGCTATCTCTTCAATAGTTGTTGCTCCTGTGTATGGATCTTGCGACTCACGAATAGCTACAGGGATCAGATGAACTGATTCAAACTTACTTTTAATATCTGCAATTTCTTCTTTTTCATACTTCTTAGCCATTGCTTTCACAAATGGACCAATATTAGAGAATGTGTATGTGTAAGATGTTGAATCATATCTGGCAACAAAAGATGTTTTACCATCAGGCAATTTATCATTCTCAAAGTATCCACTCACTTCAGACTCAGGGATCAATAACAAGTAAGGTGGAGCCTGTAACTTGTTTTTACTCTTATCAGGAGGTGTAATACCAAACTGAAGACGTAATGAGTTTACAGATGCATCCTGAACTTTATCAATCATCTCACCCATAGGCATAAGCAACTGCGTTACAGCTCCGGCTGGAGATTTAACAAATGTCTTTGTCTTATTCGCTTCGGGAGACAGAATATTGTCCATGTTTGAATTCTGGATATTATTCATCTGAATAACCTCTTCGGTCACCAGCATAATCGTACTTGCAGCAGCAGTAGAATCTAACTTTCCTACATGATCATCGCCTTTTTTATCAAGTTTATAGGTGTAGTAAAGTAACATTCTGGTTTCAGAAATATTCACAATAGCACCTTCGCCGTACGAATTTGCTACATAAGTCCCTTTAAAGAAAGTATTAAATGCTGAAGGACTCAAAAAGGCCTTTTTCCCATTTTTAAAATACTCATCTGAAAAACGATTAACCAAATCTTTAGAAAGAGGCACTTTTACAGAAGGGACATATCCTTCTTCAGCTTTATCCGACTCAGAAACCCCTGAATTATTGATTGTATAACCAACTTCGCCAAGATTTACGGACTTATCACAGAAATCAGCAGGATTTGTATTGGTATAAAAGTCTTTAGCCAACGGCTTGTTCACTTCAAAAACAGTTACCCCCATAGGTGCATCGGGATCTCCAACCCATGAGCCACTCTTCGCATAACGAAGCTCCAGTATCATTGAGTCAATCGATGTCACTAAAGATTCTTCTTTATCTATCAATCCTTTAGGACAATAATACTGACACAGGTAATCAGAAGATATAGTTCCAAACTCTTTATCTGTATACGTTCCCAATAAACCATAATAGGTTCTTGCGTAAATTGAATCAACAAGAACGGTAGTTCCGTCAACACCTAAAGTATCCGTAAAAACCTCTAATTGGTCTTCGGGAGGTTGAATAGACGATCCAACATCAGACAGGGTATCGTCACAAGCAACACAAGCCAAAGCTAATGCAGCTATTATAGGCAAAAACTTAATCTTCATACTCCTCATGTTTTTCATTGATTGTTAAAGGATCATCTTCAACATCAAAGATCTTAATTATTTATTGTTTGCAGTTTCCCAAACCAGATCATAGAATTCGTTGAACTTATCCATATAAACATCAGGTTGCTGATAGTCAAGAACAGGGATCTCTTTTGACTTCGCATATTCCATAATGTTATTATTGACTTCTTCTGAACCCTGAATTACTCCGTCGCAGAAATCAATAACAAATTTATTCAAATCTTCGTAAGAAACATCTTTTCCGATAACGGCTTTCAGATCCTCTTCCGAAATTCCATCCATTTTAACTAACTCTGAGAAGTTATCAGCAAAAGGCACTTTAAAGTCTTCAGCGTATACCGACAAGACGATTTTAGCATTTGCAAAACATGGATCATCTTTGTATGCACGTTTGATATACAACGCTGTAAGTGCTGCAAACCAACCATGACAATGAACCACATCAGGAATCCATCTCAATTTTTTCACTGTTTCCAAAACGCCACGACAGAAAAAAATACTTCTTTCATCGTTATCAGGATATTCATTCCCCTCTGCGTCAGCAAACAAGAACTTTCTTTGAAAATAATCATCATTATCAATAAAATACACCTGCATACGTGCAGATTGAATGGATGCAACTTTAATGATAAGGGGATGATCGGTGTCATCAATTATAAGATTCATACCAGAAAGACGAATCACCTCATGCAACTGATTTCTTCTCTCATTAACCAACCCATAACGAGGCATAAAAGTACGGATCTCTTTCCCGCGCTCTTGAATACCCTGAGGTAGGTTTCTGCTGATAGTTGATATTTCTGTTTCAGGTAAATAAGGTGTTACCTCTTGTGATATGAATAAAACCCTTTGTGCCATCGTACTATAAGTTATTTTCTTGTTTCTATGGTTATTCCAAATTAGATGCAAATATAATAATAATAATTTTCATATCTACAAATAGCGCCCCTGAAATGCATTGCGCTCTTTCATTCTTTGCTCTAATTTATAGGTAAATTCGTTGTTTTTCACCCCCCAGTCCGGGGCTAGCAACATTTCTTTAGGAGACTGTGACACAAAACGTTCAACAACGAAATCCGGATTCAGCAATTCCACAAAATCAATTGCCAGATCAATATATTCTTGTACGGAATACAAATGGAAGTCTTCCGGCTTCTCCGTGTATTCTCTGGCCATTTTTGTACCTTTAATCAATTGTAACTGATGTAGTTTAATAGTTGTCAGAGGTAATTTTGATATACGCACCGCATGTCCGAGAATATCTTCATGTGATTCACCCGGTAACCCAAGAATAAGATGAGCTCCCGTATAAATCCCCCTTAAGGCAGTTTTGGTTATCGTATCAACAGACTCCTGATAGGTGTGTCCCCGGTTTATACGAAGCAGAGTCTTATCCAGAGTTGACTCAACACCATACTCTACCATCACGAAAGTTTTCTTACTCAGATCAGCGAGATAATCAAGCAATTCATCAGGCATACAATCCGGACGGGTGCCGATTATAAGTCCATCTATCATTGGGTGTGACAATGCCTCTTCATACTTACGTATTAAATCACGGGTATCTCCGTATGTATTTGTGTAAGCCTGAAAGTAAGCGAGGTATCGCATCTTAGGATGCTTATAAAAAAAGGTCATACCTTTATCTATTTGCTCAGTAATCGTCAGTTCCGTATGACAGTAGTCGGGACTGAATGTTTGGTTATTACAAAATGTACAACCACCGAATCCCTTAGAACCATCACGGTTAGGACATGTAAAACCTGCATGAATTGAAATCTTCTGAACTTTATATGGAAATATTCCTCTTAAAAATGTACTAAAATCATTATATAGTTTCATATGCTTGTTCTTACTTATCTGTTTAACTAAAAGCGAAATAAAGTAATTTAATATATGTATACTCATCTCTTTTGTAGCTACAAAGTTACAGAAAATGTTGTCTTTAATAAGATATATCGTACATTTGCGAATAATAAAAAGAGAATAATAATGAAAAAAAGATTATCCGCTACATTATTGTGCCTTAGTTCTATTGCTTTATCCCTTTTTGCACAGAACACAGATAATTCATATCTAAAACAAATTACATCGCATAACTATGCGAGTAAGGGCATCAAAAATCTACGATCGACATTAGATGGTGAACACTACACATCAATGAATGATCAAAATAATATGATCATCAAATATTCTTACAGAACCGGCAAAGCTATTGACACTCTATTCAATGCTAAAACGGCTAAGGATTGTGATTTTGAAAAATTCTCAGGATATGAATTAAGTCCGGAAGAGAGCAAAATCCTTTTATATAAAGATATAGAACCAATATACCGACACTCTTTCAAAGCAAATTATTTCGTTTATGAGATCAAACGAAACAAGGTAAAAGCTCTCTCTTCAGGAGGCAAACAACAAGAAGCAACATTCTCACCAAATGGACGCAATGTTGCTTTTGTACGCGACAACAATCTATTTTTGGTAAAGCTGGACTATGAAACTGAATCTGCGATTACCAAAGATGGAAAAATGAACGAAATTATTAATGGCATACCTGATTGGGTGTACGAAGAAGAATTTGCCTTCTCAAGAGCCTTTGAATGGGCTCCTGACGACTCTCATATTGCATTTATAAGATTCGATGAAACCAACGTAAAAGAATACTCTTTTGATATGTATAAAGGACTGGATCCTGCTTATCCTCAATATGAGCTATATCCGGGCGCAATGAAGTTCAAATATCCAAAAAGCGGACAGGAAAACGCAAAGGTGTCTCTTCATTCTTATAACATCAAAACAAGAGATATCAAAAAAATGAATGTTCCTTTGGATGCTGATGGCTACATTCCTCGAATCCGTTTTAGCAGTGATCCTGAACAGCTTGCAGTTTTTACTCTCAACAGACACCAGAATATACTAAATATCTATTATACAAATCCGGCATCCGGGATCAGTAAGCTTGTGATAAAAGATGAAAGCAAGTATTACATTAACAATGACAATCTGGATATGATTCGTTTTTATCCTGATCAAATCGTTTTTGCTGGAGAAAAAAGTGGAAAAAGAGAAATCTATTCTTATAGCCATGTAGGTACACTGCTGAAAAAAGTAACAAGTGGAGAGAATGAAGTAACAAACTTCCTGGGGTATGATCCAGTCAGAAAAAGTTATTTCTATGAAGCAACTGATGGCAGCCCATTGAGACGCGCAACATTTATGACAGATGCAAAAGGCAAAACGATCAGGCTAACTCCTCAAAATGGCTGGAATCGTTCAGATTTTTCAACATCTTTCAAGTATTTCATCAACAATTTTTCTTCAGCAAATACTCCTCCTGTCATTACTGTATGTGACGGAAACGGCAAATCACTCAGAACACTGGAAGATAACCAGGAGTTGATAAACAAACTTCAGCAAGCTCCATTTGCTAAAAAGGAGTTCTTTACATTTAAAAACACAGAAGGTGTGGAGCTTAATGGCTGGATGATGAAACCTGTTAACTTCAGCCCTCAAAAGAAATACCCCGTTGTTATGACTCAGTACAGCGGTCCATTTTCTCAGCAAGTGAAAGATCAATGGAGCTTAGGATGGGAACAAGCTTTAGCTAATGATGGATTCATTGTTACTTGTGTAGATGGAAGCGGCACTGGAGCAAGAGGTGAAGAATTCGCAAAACAAACGTATCTAAACCTTGGCCAGAAAGAAGCTAACGACCAGGTCGAAGCTGCAAAATACTTAAGTACTCTTTCATATGTTGATAAAAATAATATTGGGATATGGGGCTGGAGCTTTGGAGGTTATACAACACTCATGTCAATGTCCACCAGCAAAAACATTATCAAAGCTGGTGTAGCTATAGCTCCGGTTACAGACTGGCGCTATTACAACACTATTTATACTGAAAGATACATGCGTACACCTCAGGAAAACAAAGAAGGCTATGATCAAGGG
>JBOFDD010000163.1:0-3167 GCA_051646645.1 Bacteroidales bacterium
ACAAGCACCCGTTCAGCTGAAGCTATTTTTATATTATACGTATAAAATGAATTTCTTTTAACTTTATAATCATTGGCTTTATTCCCTTCGACCGGGTCAAAATAGCCAAGATGAATGGTATAGGTAACATCCCCTTCAACAGGTTCTGTTCCTTTCATATACTTTATATGTCCGGTTAGCACGACATAAGTAGCCCTGTCATGCGCAAAGACATATTTATCATTAGTCGTAACTCCGGCAGGCAAGGTATTTCCTTCGCGGAGCCAGTTAAACGGATTTTTCTCACGCAGCGCATAAGCTGTCCATGGATCA
The DNA here is from genome assembly GCA_051646645.1 of Bacteroidales bacterium. Classification (GTDB taxonomy): domain Bacteria; phylum Bacteroidota; class Bacteroidia; order Bacteroidales; family UBA7332; genus UBA7332. The sequence goes on from JBOFDD010000163.1 coordinate 313, forward strand.
GCTGATTCTATTTTTGTTTTAGTCCCGCGCAGATGTTCGAGCACATAGAAAGAGAATGTTTTGCCAAGAGTCACACCTTCTCCTTCAGGCTTTTTCCATTCGGTAGAGAAGTTATCATTGCCTTCAAAACGGTTTTCTGTTTGATTAAACAAAGCCACGTTTAACGGAAGTTGCTCAACCTTCCACTCCTTGAGTGTAAACTCCGCTCCGTTTACAGCCTGAATATTAAACTGCACTTTAGCATCTACCCTTCTCAGATTAATTTTACCCAGCGATGTTGGATTATTGCCCGGAGCGATATCAATATTTTTCGGCTGACCATTTGATTCAATGCAGCCGGTCATCAGGAAGCTACTACCACGCGACGTGATCTTCTGTAAAAGATGAGCATTCAAATTCATCAGTTCCTCTTTGCTTGCGATATTATCCAGATCCGTCTTTGTCAAGCTCATCATTCCGTTCAGCTCGAAATTAGCTACGGCAAATATTTGCTTTCCGGAACCGCTGTATGTATCTATAGAGAATGTTGTTCCGGAAAGTTCACTTCTCCCGAAGTACTGCCCGGAAGCCTTTGTGCTGTTGCTATTAAAAACAAAGACATACAGATTATGCACAGCGTTCTCTGAAGCCTCATCGGACGTAGCACGGGTCTGTACCTGATTTTCCAAAGCGGAGAAATCAAGAACGACAGATGCCGGAACATTCTCTTCCACCCTGGTTTTAGTGTATTCATCGAAAGTTGTATCATTACATGCATAAGCAAAGAGTAAACACATAAATGATGTAAGTATACTGTACTTTTTCATAGCTCGTTCTTTTTAATTAAACTCAGGCAGATCTGCATTTTTAATCTCCCAATTAACCACCTCGTAGCTTAATGATATTTTCGCTTCCGAATCTGCCACCTCATATACAATAGCGACCATATATTTTTTCCCTTCAGCAAGGGGGCTGTTTATCTTAAAACGTGTTTGTTCGGTCGTCGTTGTTATCTTTCCGTTATCGGTTACTTCGATCGTTATATCCATCGGCCAGCCATCGGCAGGCATTTGCTGTGGAATCAGCATCAGTGCCGATCCCGTATTCATCAATGGCTGATCAGCGGTTGTAAGCACTAAATCCCGCAATCCATTATCCTGATTCATATTATAGGCGCTGGTTGCTGTTCCAGCCAATGTCCATTGGGGTTGGGTTCCTATCAGGTAGGTTCCCGATCCATAGAATCCGCTTAGTGTGATCTGCCTGATCTTAACTACCTGAGCAGCATAGTTTGTTTTATACTTTCCTTTAAACTCCACCGCCGAAAGTATATGCCGGAAAGGAAGATTCACCTCCGGAGCAGCGGTTGTTCCGGGGGGAAGTCCCGCCATATTCGTTTTTTCAGCAACCATCAGGTCAGACTGGCTGGCCAGTGTTGTTGAATTGATGTAAGTAATTTGTACGTTTTCTTTATTTATCAAAGCTGCACTTATCCCATTTTGGGGTGTTGCAAAAGGCGAATAGGCCATAAAAGAGAGATAGCCATCATTAGGCCAGTAAGATATAGGTGAATAAGTAAATGATCCATTAACGCTTGTCCGGTACACCTGTATATTTTCCATCTGGATATGTGCATCGGAATTAGGGAACCTGTCTTTTGTATAGATACTAAACATTCCCATCGTTTTTACTTCCTGACTCTGAGTCACGAGTGTTCCCTTCGATTGCATCAGATCAATACCAAATCCGATCGTTGTTCCGCCCGGCTCTTCTGGAGCATCGGCAGTACAACTTACAAATCCTGCAAGTAATAAAAGGATGATTATTCTGTTTAGCATAGCTTTTTGATTTTAAGTAAGAAAGAGAATTGGAATAGTCACCTACCCCAATTCTGAAGTGATAGATGTAAGATACGAGCAGTGCCCGCTTATTTATTTTTATTAGTTTTGTGCTGGTCTTGGAACTTCTGTATCAATTCCGGTTTCTGGATTTTTTTCACTAACCCAATCTTCAACCGTAACCTCTCCAAAAGTTACTTCTAACAAATCATCGCCACCGGTTGATGATTTTGAAAATTTCAGATTATGTGTATACGCTTTACCCATTACATATTTTTGAGCAGGTAAACTTATTTCAGCTGTTTTGGAATCACCATAAGCATCACCGGCTACTGCAATTTTATAAGTTACTTTTACTTTTATAGCAGCAACAGCAAGATCTTGAGGAAGAATCATTAAATAACTTGCATCATTATTTAAAACAATATTTTCCACTTTGGTTCCTCCAACAGTTCCACCTAAAATACGATCAGGAGTAAGAAGTGCTATTGTTTTATAATCAGTTGCATGCTTTACGCTATTAGTAAAATCCACAGTATTATCTGTAAACTTAAAGTCTGCCTTTGATTTAACGTCTGCAAAAGAGTAAGTCAAACCTGTAACTTTAAACTTCAAGTTATCATTCTTATCCATAGAAGCTTTAAATCCAATCCGGGAAAGAATGTGTTTAAATGTAAAATTTACAGCTCCTGTTGTCTGATCTTTACGTTGTTGATTCAAAACAGAAGCTGCCAAAACATCGATTTGCTCAGCCACATCATCTTTGATCTTAACAGAAAGAGTCATGCTTGCTCCTTTAGTAATATCAAGATTCGCATTTACATCACCTCCGTAAGGAGTTGTTGCATCATAATACGGTGCCACCATAAAGAAAGACAATGCTTCGGTTTCCGGCCAATAGTAATTGCCAGTATGAGACCACGCATTTGGAACTAACGTTGTATTCCATGACTCTTTCAACTGATTCATGAATATAGAAGAGTTTGAAAAGTCTGTAGTTGCTTCAACAGCATGCTGAACGGCAAACACCTTAAACCC
>JBOFDD010000164.1:0-4548 GCA_051646645.1 Bacteroidales bacterium
AGTTGTAATGCTTGTTCAAAAAGAGTAATAGAATGCTCTATTTTTGATGGCGTATGCTCAATTTCGAGCATAGATGCTCCTTTCAGAATATAATCATCAATATTAGATGTTCCGTTATAAATATTTTTATCAGTCAGGATTATCGCTTTTCTGTACTCTTTTTTGCAGAATGCAATTTTTGCACAGTCTGTGATTGCATGAGATGTTTTTAGTTCGTAATCTTTATCCCTGTGCTCTTCAGGCTGACCAATTTTTTGGATTCGTTCATCAATGGAAGGATGTGTATATGATATCATCAGATCAGACTGATCGTTGTTTTCTACACAATACCGCTTGAGTCGTAAAAGAGCAGTTGACATTGAATTTGGGTTGTATCCGAGAGAGGATATAATATCTTTTGCTATCCTGTCAGCTTCAAACTCCTGTTTTTTGGTGTATCTCATATTCATATGATCAAGAATTGAAAGCGATATGATGCTCGAGAGATCATATGTTGCGGCAGCCAATGCCCCAAATTCGTAATAATTCGGATCATACGGGCAGTATTGATAGTAGGAATCACTCTTTGCATCTATGACAGCTTCGGTTGCGAGAGCAGCAGTAGCCAGTATTGCACTCCACATCTGAGCTCTTCGTTCACGAACGATCTGTGCGGTGTAGTTTTTCAGAGAATGTTCCAAAACATAGTGAACCAGTTCGTGAGTCAGGACGGCAGCAAGTTCATCTTCGGTTTTTAGTTCTGAAAGAAGCCCGGTGGTAATAACGGTATTTCCGTTTGGCAAGATAAAAGCGCCAGGAGTGAGATCTCTTACAACAGATATACTTATGTTTGGTTTGCGGTTGTCCAGGAGTCTGATCGGAGCTACAGAATGCAGTACCGAACTAACATAATTTTTAATGTTGATGTCTTCGAAATCTTCATTGGACTGAATAATGAGATCTGAAAAATTACGGGATGATTCCTGTATGTTTTTGCGCTCAGCTTCTTGCAATCCATATTTGTCTATATGGGTGAGGTTGTGATTCATTGTCTGATGATCCCATAATAACTCTGAAGATGATTCCAGGAAAGAGGCAGATTTTAAAAACTCCTTCAAAGGGATCAATCCTTCCTTACGATTGGCTTTATAACGAACAAAGTATCGTTTGTTTTTTTCTTTTTTGTTTTTTGTACCGGGAGGGAACATGTGATATATGCTTGTGATCCGGATTTCATCGCCGGTTTTCAGCTCGTCAAGCGGTTTGTTGACAATTGCTTTAATATCTGTGTCAAGAGATTGAGCTCTGCCGGGTTGAGTGAGCAATAATAAAAGTCCTGCTAGAATGGTTATGGCTGTTTTCATACCGGTGTTTATAAAGGTTATTTTGCAAATATATTTTTTTAAGGGTATTAGTATCTGGTTTTTGTGTTAAATTGTATTTAGGTAAATGGATTTGATAGATAGTTCAGAAAAAATAAAAAGAGTATGTTTCCGTTTTAACAGATACATACTCTTTTTATTTTAAAACATATATGCTAACGATGCCGTAAATGCACGGTTACGCATTTTATAGTCATCAGGGACGCGCATGTTTACGAATCCGAGTCCATAGTTGAACAGAATGCGAAAGTTTAGAAAATCGGCTCCTGCCCCCATGTTAAATCCGAAATCAACGCGTTTCATGTCTTTATCTGATCCGGAGAAATCAATATCTTCAGATATTTTTCCTTCTTTCATATGTCCCCCAAGAGCGACCATCAGATAAGGTCCTGCCTGAATGAAAGGTTGTATAACCGGAAGCTTCAGGCGAAGATTCATGTTGACCGGAATTTCCAGATTCTGAGTAACCATGGATGCTTTGATTCTGTACTTGTCTTCATCAAAGCTATCATCCATGCGATAGCCTCTTTGAGTGTAGAGCAACCCGGTGTTGACCGATGCAGCTTTTGATAATGGAAATTCCATTAAAACACCACCATTGAAACCAGCTTTCGATTTGAGTCCGTGATAAGAAAAATCGCCAAAACGAAGTGTCGTTTCCGAGAAACTCATACCGGCAACAATACCGAAGCGCTGTGCATTAGCTTTAATTCCGAAGCATGTTAAGCATATTATGCAAAACAACAATTTTCTCATAGTCTAGTTATTTAGTCATTGGTTTTGCAAATATATGGATATTATTCTTTTTATTTCGCCTTTAAAGCTGCGATTACCTCTGTTATACCATAAAACAGAATTATGATGCCAAAGTAAATGAACAGATAAGTCGCTGTGCTAAATGGGTTAAAGAGAATGATAATGCCAGATAATAACATAATTGCCGGAAATATATAGTAATATCCCGGAACAGGTATTCCATTTTTCTTAATAGAAGAGTAGGTTAAAACCTGATTTAGCCCCGCGAGAATAAGAATAATGCCCAATACATACATGATTACGCTTACAAAAAACGCAGGGAATGCAAGCAGTAATATCCCAAGAATTAATGAAGGTGTGTTACTCCAGGGGATACCATATCCTTTTAATCCTGAATAGATCATAGGTAAGGCCGAAGATAGAACAAGTAAAGCGCCTAGGACAAGTACAAGATAACTGACTACAAGCCCTGGCCATGCAATAAATACAAAGCCGAGAAGAATAGAAACGATTCCTCTGATGGCAAGCGATTGTGATAAATTTTTATTCATTTTATAATTAAGTTTGGTTTTCAAAGATAATTGTTTTCTATCATTGAAAACAACTGTTTGGGAATTATGTTCAAAAGGGAATATATAAGCAGGACTGACAGAATGTCTTATTTGTCTGATAAAACAGGAAATAATGTCTTACACATCCCTTTTTTATGTTATTTCTGGCTTTGGCACGTATTTAGTATGTTGTAAGGTAAGAACAAAAACTCGGGAAATGAGTTATTCTTAATGTATTTCAAACCAAAAATTAAACACAATATAATCGTTATGACTATTAAACCATTGGCAGACAGAGTGCTGGTAAGACCGGCGGCTGCGGAAGAGAAAACTATCGGTGGAATTATTATTCCGGATTCGGCAAAAGAAAAGCCATTGAAAGGAGAAGTTCTTGCTGTAGGTAACGGGACTAAGGATGAAGAGATGATTCTGAAGGTTGGCGATACTGTGCTTTATGGAAAATATGCAGGAACTGAGATTGAGATTGAAGGTGAAAAGCTTTTGATTATGAAACAATCTGATGTATTAGCTACTCTTTAATAATTAAACGATTAAATTTATTATACTCTAGAGGAGGATATTTATTATGTCTAAAGAAATTAAATTCAATATTGATGCTCGTGACCTGTTGAAAAAAGGTGTTGATGAGTTAGCAAATGCGGTTAAAGTAACTTTAGGTCCTAAAGGACGTAATGTGATTATTGAGAAAAAATTCGGAGCACCACATATTACTAAGGATGGTGTATCAGTAGCAAAAGAAATTGAGCTTTCTGATCCATATCAGAATATGGGCGCACAGCTTGTTAAAGAAGTTGCTTCTAAAACAGGAGATGATGCGGGTGACGGAACAACTACTGCGACTGTATTGGCTCAGGCTATCATCGGTGTTGGTTTGAAAAACGTTACAGCCGGGGCTAATCCAATGGATTTGAAACGCGGTATTGATAAAGCGGTTGTTAAAGTTGTTGATTCTATCAAAGCTCAGTCTGTAGCTGTTGGTGATGACTTTACACGTATCGAGAATGTAGCTCGCATTTCTGCAAATAATGATGCTGAAATCGGATCATTGATCGCTGAAGCGATGCGCAAGGTTTCTAAAGATGGTGTTATTACTGTAGAAGAAGCTAAAGGCACTGACACGACTGTAGAGGTTGTTGAAGGTATGCAGTTTGATCGTGGATATATCTCTCCTTACTTTGTTACTAACACAGAGAAAATGGAAGTAGAGATGGAAAATCCGTTTATCCTTATCTACGATAAAAAAATATCTGTATTGAAAGATATGCTTCCGATTCTTGAAGCTTCAGTTCAATCAGGTCGTCCTTTGTTGATCATTGCTGAAGATGTGGACAGTGAAGCATTGGCTACGCTTGTAGTTAACCGCCTTCGTGGTTCATTGAAAATCTGTGCTGTTAAAGCTCCTGGTTTTGGTGACCGTCGTAAAGAAATGCTTGAAGATATCGCTGTTCTTACAGGAGGTATCGTAATCTCTGAAGATAAAGGTTTGAAACTGGATGGTGCTACTGTAGAGATGCTTGGTACTGCTGAGAAAATTACAGTAAATAAAGATAATACAGTGATTGTGAACGGTGCAGGAAGCAAAGAAAATATTGCTAACCGTGTTGCTCAGATTAAATCACAAATTGCAACAACAACTTCTGACTACGATCGTGAAAAACTTCAGGAACGTCTGGCTAAATTGGCTGGTGGTGTAGCTGTACTTTATGTAGGTGCTGCTTCTGAAGTTGAAATGAAAGAGAAAAAAGATCGCGTGGATGATGCTTTGAGCGCTACCCGTGCTGCGATTGAAGAAGGTACTGTGCCTGGTGGTGGTACTGCTTATATCCGTGCTATTGCTGCATTGACTGAAATGAAAGGCG
>JBOFDD010000165.1:0-1730 GCA_051646645.1 Bacteroidales bacterium
AGTTTAAAAAATACGGGAACGTACATATAACTACTGAAGATGGATCTTTTGGTGAAAAAGGATATGTAACTAATCATTCTGTTTTCAGTAATTCAATTGATAAAATCTTTACCTGCGGGCCTAAGCCTATGATGCAGGCTGTAGCCAGAATAGCGAAAGAAAAAAGTATCGATTGTGAGGTTTCACTAGAGAATACTATGGCTTGTGGCTTTGGTGTTTGTCTTTGCTGTGTTGAAAATACGGTAGATGGCCACGTGTGTGTATGTAAAGAAGGTCCTGTATTTAATATAAGTAAATTAAAATGGCAGATTTAAGAGTAAATATTAATCAGTTACAATTAGAAAATCCTGTTTTAACTGCGTCAGGTACTTTTGGCTACGGACATGAATTTTCTGATTTTATTGATTTAAACAGATTAGGCGGTTATTTAGTTAAAGGTACAACATTGCATGCCCGCGAGGGAAATCCATATCCACGTATGGCAGAAACTCCTGCAGGTATGCTTAATGCTGTAGGATTGCAGAATAAAGGTGTAGATTACTTCATTGAGAATATTTATCCTATTACTTGTAATTACACATCTAAAGCAATTGTAAACGTATCAGGCTCTTGTATTGATGATTATGTAGCTTGTGCTGAGAAAGTAGCTGCACTTGATCGTATTGAGGCTATTGAGCTTAATATCTCATGTCCTAATGTAAAACAGGGAGGTATGGCTTTTGGTACATCGGCACATAGTGCAGAAGAGGTTGTAGCGGCTGTCAGAAAAGTGTATCCTAAAACACTTATTGTTAAACTTTCACCAAACGTTACTGATATTACGGAAATTGCTCGTGCTGCTGAAGCAGCCGGTGCAGACTCTGTATCATTAATAAATACACTTCTTGGTATGGCAATCAATGCTGAATCAAGAAAACCTATATTGTCGACTGTTACCGGCGGACTTTCGGGTGCTGCTGTGAAACCTGTTGCATTACGCATGGTATGGCAAACTTATAAAGCTGTCAAAATTCCAATTATTGGTTTAGGAGGAATTATGAATGCTACAGATGCAATTGAATTTTTACTAGCTGGAGCTACTGCTGTACAAATAGGAACTGCTAACTTTATTGATCCTCAAATTACAGAGAAAGTAGTTGATGGGATCAATGAATATCTTGATCGTCAAGGATGTAACTCTGTGAAAGAGATTATTGGCGGACTAATTATTTAATTATTTTGTAATGAAGAAACATTTAACCCATCCGATTTTCTCAAAAATTTCTGAAGTTGCAGACTCTCTGAATGTTGAGTGTTTCGTAATCGGTGGTTTTGTGCGCGATATTTTTTTACAGCGTGAATCTAAAGATATTGATGTTGTAGTTTTAGGTAGTGGCATTGCTATTGCTGAAAGCCTGGCATCAGCTTTAGGTAAGAAAGCATACTTGTCTGTTTTTAAGAATTTTGGAACAGCACAGGTTAAGTTTAAAGATATTGAAGTCGAATTTGTCGGAGCTCGCAAAGAGTCTTATCAGAGGGATTCAAGAAAACCGATTGTTGAAGATGGTACGTTAGAAGATGATCAGAATCGTCGTGACTTTACCATTAATGCAATGGCAATTTGTCTCAATAAAGATAGATTCGGTGAGCTTATTGATCCATTCGACGGATTAAAGGACCTTGAAAATAAATTAATTCGTACTCCTCTCGATCCGGATATCACGTTTAGTGACGATCCGCTGAGAATGATG
>JBOFDD010000166.1:0-4019 GCA_051646645.1 Bacteroidales bacterium
AAATCATTTCAACAGCCATAACGAAAATGATAACGGCACCGGCTATCGCAAATGAATGGATATCTACCCCGAACAATTTCAGGACAGCATCACCCACATAGAGAAATCCAAGTAGAATAATCAGAGATACGATGAATGCTTTCTCGGGGTTATAGCCCTTTCCCTTGTTTTTTAAACCTATAATAATAGGTAAACTCCCTGTGATATCGATAATCGCAAAGAGTACCATAAAAGCACTTGCAATTTCAGCAAGGCTTATATCCGAAAAGAAATTTTCCATAACCGAATTATAAGATTATATGTAATATATTAAATTGCTATTTGTTTTCAGAACTCCATGAGTTATAAGGATGTTGCGCGAGCATACTGTTGTAGTATCTCACGTCACCCGTGACTTCTTTACCTATCCACTCAGGCAGAATTATACTGTCATTTATGCTTTTTAATTCAATTTCAGCAAGAATAAGCCCCTCATTAAGACCTTTAAATTCATCAACTTCGATAATATGATTATCATGTCTGATTTCATATCTTATCTTTTCAATAACAGAAGATGGAAGACATAGCAGCATGAGTTGTTTTGCCTCTTCAACTGAAATTTCTTTTTCCCATTCAAACCGGGATAAACCATTTGATGTGCTTATGCCTTTTATTGTAAGGTAGCCTTTTTCACCTCTGATACGAATTCTTACACTTCTTTCCGGTTCTGTAGAGATGTACCCTTGCATTATGTGAGTGTGACGGAAGCTTAGGTGTTTGTATGAACCTGAGACGAGAAATTTGCGTTCTATTTCTTCGTTTATCATGTTTATTTCTTTTATTTCACAAATATAAAGAATAAATTGAAAGCTCAATAGTTTTAAGAATATTAATGAATTCTTTTTGTGAATTATCACCCCGAAAACGTGCAACTCAGCTTCCGGTGGCAGGTGAATAATCTATACAGTTTGATTTTGATGTAAACTTAGTATGAATTATCATTGTTTTATTGTTAAAACTATTACATTTGCATAGATTAATTCTTTTGATTTTATATAATAATTTTATTCCGGATATAATGACAAAGTTAAGTGTAAATATCAACAAAATAGCGACTTTAAGAAACGCAAGAGGAGGTAATGTGCCTGATGTTCTTCAGGTAGCTAAAGATTGTGAACTGTTTGGAGCTGAAGGGATCACTGTTCATCCACGTCCCGATGAACGACATATACGTTATGCAGATGTTTATGCATTGCGACCTCTTGTTAAAGCTGAATTTAATATAGAGGGAAATCCTTCACCGAAGTTTATTGATCTTGTATTAAAGGTTAAGCCCGAACAGGTGACTCTTGTTCCGGATGCTGATGATGCTCTAACTTCAAATGCAGGGTGGGATACAATGGCTCATGCAGGGTTCTTGACAGAGGTACTTGAAGAGTTCCGTTTGAAAGGAATACGTACGTCTGTCTTTGTAGATCCCGATCCACGCATGGTTGAATATGCAGCCAAAGCAGGAGCTGATCGTGTAGAGCTTTACACAGAGCCTTACGCAACATTGTTTCCGAAAGACCTGGCTGCTGCTATTGCACCATTTATTCAAGCTGCGCAAGAAGCAAAGAAATGCGGGTTGGGATTGAATGCAGGACACGATCTTAGCTTGCAGAATCTGGCTTATTATCACGAAAATATTCCATGGACCGATGAGGTGTCGATAGGTCATGCGTTGATTTCAGATGCCTTGTATCTTGGGTTAGAAGAAACAATAAAGCGATATAAAGCTTGTTTGAAATAAGAGAGAATAAAACGAAATAAATAATTAGAACACAAAGACGATTTTCATCATGAGTTTACTATTATCAATTCAGCAGGAGGCAGTAAACGCTGCAGCAGAAATGCCGGTTTTGACGGATGTGGCGACAGAGCAGGTGGCAAGTTTAAATCTATTAGATCTTGCATTAAAAGGGGGATGGATTATGATTCCGTTATTGCTGCTTTCAGTATTGTCTGTTTATATTTTTATTGAAAGAGCGATAGTTATAAAAAGAGCAGGAAAAGAGGATACTGACTTTATGAATAAAATCAAAGATTATATTCTAGAGGGGAAAATAGACTCAGCAGTTAAGCTGTGTCAGCATATTAATACGCCGTCTTCGCGTATGATTGAAAAAGGAATCTCTCGCTTAGGCCGACCAATGAATGATGTGTTGGTTGCAATTGAAAACGTAGGTAATCTTGAAATTGCAAAGCTTGAAAAAGGTTTTCCTCTTTTAGCTACTGTTGCAGCAGGTGCTCCTATGATCGGATTCCTGGGTACTGTTTCAGGGATGATTCAGGCATTCTTTGATATGGCTAATGCCGGTAATAATGCAGATATTACTCTCCTTTCAGGTGGTATCTATGAGGCTTTGGTTACAACTGTTGCAGGTCTTATTGTAGGTATTGTTACTCTTTTTGCTTACAACTACTTAGTTGCTTCTGTGGACGGGGTTGTTCATAAAATGGAAGCAAGAACAATGGAATTTATGGATTTATTGAACTCTCCTACTAAGTAAATTAAATAAGCGAACAAATGGCATTAAAAAGAAGAAACAGAATAACGGCAACATTTAGCATGGCTTCCATGACGGACGTTATCTTCCTGTTGTTGATCTTTTTTATGGTGACATCGACTGTCGTTTTCCCGAATGCAATTAAAGTATTGTTGCCTCAGAGCAAACAACAGACTTCGGCAAAACCGCTTACTCGTGTAACTATAGATAAGGAGTTGAATTATTATGTCGCATTTGGCGGCGAGCGTGAGCGTCAGGTTACTTTTGATGAGATTGCTCCTTTCCTTGTGGATTGTCGCGATAAAGAGCCTGAAATGTATGTTGCTCTTTATGTGGATCAGACTATTCCGTACAGCGAAGTAGTTAAAGTGTTGAATATTGCAAATGAAAATAGTTTTCGCATGATTCTGGCTACACGTCCGAAAAAATAGTAATTATTATGAGGAAAGATAATATAGTTGCATTTATCGGAACTGTTTTGCTGCATCTTTTGCTTCTTCTTCTGTTTATATTTGTGGGTATGAAGCGTATTATTCCACAAGAGGAGATGGGAGTTGAAGTAGTCTTCGGAGATGTTGCGGAGGCTGCCGGAGAAGCTCAGTATACAGAAGAGCTTGCCGTGAATACGCCTCCCGAAGAAGTGACACCGCCGCCTCCGGCTGCAACACCTCAGGTTGAAGAGGAGATTTTGTCTCAGGAGCAGGAAGAAAGTATCGCGATTGAGAAAAAGAAAAAGCAGGAGGCAGCTGAACAGAAAAAACGCGAAGATGAAAAGCGTAAAAAAGAACAAGCTGAGGAACGTCGTAGGCAGGAAATTGAGCAAAAACGAATAGCAGAAGAAAAAAGAAAGGCAGACGCAATTAACAAACGTCTTTCCGGAGCTTTTGCCAGTGGAGGAACCACAGGACAAGGTGCGGCTGCTACAGGTTCGGGTATTCAAGGTAGCCCGGACGGGAACTCTAAGACCGGTGAAAATACCGGAATAGGAGGGAAGGGGAGCTACAGTCTTTCCGGTCGTCGTATTATTGGTCAACTTCCTCGTCCTGTAGATAAGAGTAATGAAGAGGGCGAAATTGTTATTGATATTACTGTTGATCCTTCCGGTAATGTGATTAATGCATCAATAAATGCAGGAAAGTCAAGGGGAGGGGCAGCTACGAATAATACAATTCGTACTAATGCGCTCAATGCTGCGCGTATAGCGAAGTTTGATACGAATGATATTAAAACGAATCAGGTGGGTACGATTACTTATGTGTATAAAACCTATTAAACTGGTTTTAACTTGTTAATTAACAATTGATTTAAAAAATGGAAAACAAACATATTTTAGTATTTTTAGCGGAAGGTTTCGAAGAAACAGAAGCTATTGCAACGATTGATGTGTTGCGTCGGGGTAGAATTGATGTACGTACAGTTTCAGTTACCGGAGATAAAACCGTAAAAGGAGCTCATGCAATTCCTGTTGTTGCTGACTATCTTTTGTCAGAT